>JBFYPS010000146.1:0-9205 GCA_041303135.1 Crocinitomicaceae bacterium
AATGAAGTTAGCAAGTTTATCAATAAGCCGCTAATCAAAATAATTACTGGAATCAGAAGGTCTGGTAAATCTACCGTTTTAAAATTATTGAAGGAGGAATTACTACGTAAAGAAATTGATGATGCACAAATCGTGTATATTAATTTTGAGAGTTTTAACTATTCAAATATCACAAAAGCTTCTGAATTATATGTTTATATCAAAGATAAAATTCATGAAAATAAGCGCTACTATTTACTGTTAGACGAAATTCAAGAAGTGAATGATTGGGAAAAAGCGGTGAATTCATTTTTGGTCGATTTTGATGTCGATATTTATTTGACGGGCTCAAATTCTCATTTGTTATCTTCTGAATTGTCGACTTATCTCACAGGAAGATACATTGAGATTCCAATTTTTACGCTTTCATACGTTGAATTTCTCAGTTTTAGAAAACACTTTTTTCCAAATGAAAAGATTGATAATTTGTTTTCACATTATCTTAGAACGGGTGGTTTTCCAGTAGTACACACATCAGAATATGACGAAGAGTCAATTTATCGGATTGTTTACGATATATATTCCTCTGTGATTTTGCGTGATAGCATACAACGACACAAAATTCGAGATGTTGAGATGTTGGAACGCTTAGTGAAATTTGCATATGACAACATAGGAAATACCTTTTCAGGGAAAAATGTGGCTGATTATTTCAAAAGTCAACAAAGAAAATTAGATTTAAATACAGTCTATAATTACTTGAATGCCTTAGAAAGCGCATTTATTTTATACCGAGTTCCAAGATATGACATCAAAGGAAAAGAGATTTTAAAAACACAAGAGAAATTTTATGTCAGCGATATTTCATTGATTTATTCCACATTAGGGTATCGAGATAGAATGATTTCTGGAATTTTAGAGAATATTGTTTTTCTTGAGTTAAAACGAAGAGGATTTCAGGTTTTTATAGGTAAAATTGATACAAGGGAAATTGATTTTATAGCTGAGAAAAAAGGAGAGAAGATTTACATTCAAGTTGCTTACAAACTGGAAAGTGAAGATACAGTAAAACGAGAATTTTCTCCATTATTGAGCGTAAAAGACCACTTCCCAAAATATGTGATAACAATGGATGATTTTTGGAAAGATTCCATAAACGGAATTAAACACATGCACATCGTTGATTTCTTGACAGCTGAAAAATGGTAACTATTTTGATGTCAATTTCCAAAAAATCACTTAAAAAAAACCGTATTTTCGCAACATGAAACAAAATTTGCGCGTTGCAATTATTGGAGGTGGAGCTGCTGGATTTTTCAGTGCTTTGTCAGCCAAAAGTCATTTTCCAGCTGCTGAAGTCACGATTTACGAGAAATCAGCGAAAGTGTTGGCGAAAGTCAAAGTTTCTGGTGGTGGCAGATGCAACGTGACGCATGCTTGTTTCGATAATCGCGCACTGTCAAAATTTTATCCGCGTGGCGAAAATCAATTGAGAAAAGCTTTTGAAATCTTTAACGCTCAATCAACAGTAGATTGGTTTGCCGCCCGAAATGTTCCTTTGGTGACTTTGCCAGATAATTGCATTTTCCCGAAATCAGATGATTCACAAACGATTATCGATTGCTTCGAAAATGAAGCGCGCAAATTGGGTGTTCAAGTCAAAATTCAATCACCACTTGCTGAGATAAGGAGATTGGACGACGGAACTTTCTCCATGAAATCAGGGGAACAAACCATTTTTGCAGATAAAATCATCATTGCTACTGGCGGAACGCCTAAACGCAGCGGTTTGGATTGGTTGGAGAAATTGGGTTGCAAAATTGTCGATCCTTTACCATCGCTTTTTACTTTCAATATGCCAAATGAACCGATTAAAAGTTTGATGGGAATTGTGGTTGAAAACGCATTGGTGAAAGTTGAATCAACGAAATTGTTGGCTCAAGGACCATTATTGATTACACATTGGGGCATGAGTGGACCAGCGATTTTGAAATTGTCTGCCTGGGGCGCAAGGATTTTAGCGGAAAAGGCTTACAATTTTGCCATTTTGGTCAATTGGTTGGGAGAGGTAAAAGAAGGCCAACTGCGGATTGATTTTGAGCAAATAATCGCTTTGCACGGCGCTAAAATGATAGGAAATTTGAATCCGTTTGTATTTCCAAATCGCTTGTGGAATTATTTGTTGGAGAAATCAGGCATTAATCCTGAATTGCGATGGAAAGAAATCGGCAAGAAAAACGCCAATAAATTAATCAATACTTTGTTGAACGACCGATACGAAGTTTCAGGAAAAACCACTTTTAAAGAGGAATTTGTCACAGCTGGTGGCGTTGCTTTAGATCAAATCGATTTCAAAACGATGGAACACCGCGAAGCAAAAGGATTGCATTTTGCAGGTGAAATTTTGGACATTGACGGCGTAACCGGTGGCTTCAATTTTCAAGCCGCTTGGACAACAGGTTGGATCGCTGGCAAATCAATTGGAAATCAGAATCTATGAATTGTAGTTGCGGAAATAGCGAATCTTTCGAAAATTGTTGCGAACCTTTGTTGCTCGGAAAAGCCATTGCGACAAGTGCAGAACAATTGATGCGCTCGCGGTATTCAGCTTATGTCCACCAGAAAATGGATTATTTAATTGAGACGACACATCGATCAACACGCAAATTATACCGAAGAAAAGACATTGAAAAATGGGCCAAAGAAAGCAAATGGCTGAAATTGGAAATCCTTTTTTCAAGTGAAAATTTTGTTGAATTCAAAGCTTATTTCCAAGACAAAGCTGGAAAAATCCATGAACATCATGAAAAATCGAATTTTATTTTTGAAGGTGGTAAATGGTTTTTCGAATAAAATTTAGATTTGTTTGATTCTACAATACTTTAAAGAATATTCTATTAATTATCGAAATCAGGTTATTAGTTCCGATTAAAAACGATAATTTTGCCTTTCGAAATTTACATATTCATTTTCAAAATTTTACAAATGCGCATTTTATTAAGTTACCTCAAAAATTATAAAAAATACATATTTTTAGCACTCATTTTAGCAACAATCAATCAAGTTTTTTCATTGATGGATAGTGTTGTAATTCGTCACATTGTGGATGATTATGGCAGTAAAGTGGCTTCGTACAAAAATAATTTCTCAGGTTTCATTTGGGGAGTGATGTATTGGGTTGGCGTTGCAATTAGCGTTGCGATGATTTCAAGAATTGCCAAAAATTTTCAAGATTATTTCACAAATGTAGTTACACAACGAGTAGGCGCGGATATTTACAAAAAAGGAATCACGCATTCATTGGCCTTGCCTTATCAGGTTTTCGAAGATCAACGAAGTGGAGAAACCTTGGGAAAACTTCAAAAAACAAGACAAGATTCCGAAAGGTTAATTGCAGCTTTTATCGGAATAATCTTTACCAGCTTAGTTTCCATCGTTTTCGTTTCAATTTATTCTTTCAGAATTTATTGGCTGATTGCACCAGTTTATTTGTTGACAATTCCCATCATTGGTGGAATCAGTTTTGTTTTAGGGAAAAAAATCAAAGTCATTCAAAAAGTGATTGTCGGCGAAACAACCGCTTTGGCAGGTTCAACCACTGAATCTTTGAGAAACATTGAATTGGTAAAAAGTTTAGGTTTGGCAGATCAGGAAATAGAACGTTTGAATACCACGACCAACAAAATCTTGAAACTTGAATTGAAGAAAGTGAAATTCATTCGTTCATTGAGTTTTGTCCAAGGAACAATCATCAACTTGCTGCGAAATTCATTGATCATTTTGTTGATGTACTTAGTGTTCGATGATAGAATCACTTTAGGTCAATATTTTACCTTGTTTTTCTTCTCATTTGCCATTTTCAATCCTTTGCAAGAACTTGGAAATATCATTCAACTTTACCGTGAAGGGGAAGTTTCTTTGCAGAATTTCGAAGATTTGCTGAAAACGGAGGTTGAACCACAATCATCAACTCCAACTCCAATGGGCGGAATTCAGAAAGTGGCTTTTAAAAATGTTGGTTTTAAACACAAGAGTGCCACGCAAGCTTCTTTGATTGATGTCAATTTTGAAACCGCAACTGGAAAAACCATTGCATTCGTCGGTCCAAGTGGAAGTGGAAAAACGACTTTAGTAAAATTGTTGGTCGGTTTGTATCAACCGAATGAAGGAGAAGTTATTTACAATGACGTTCCGCACCATCAAATCGACAAAAATGAATTGCGCCATCAATTGGGATTTGTTACCCAAGAATCACAACTTTTTTCTGGCACAATCAAAGAAAATTTATTGTTTGTAAAACCAGATGCAACCGACGAAGAAATTATGGTTGCTTTGGAAAAATCAGCTTGTCAAGGATTAGTCGCAAGAGCTGAAAATGGTATTGATACTGTAATTGGCGAAGGAGGAATCAAGATATCAGGAGGAGAGAAACAACGTTTGTCCATCGCCAGAGCATTGATCAGAAATCCGCGTTTATTGGTCTTTGACGAAGCAACAAGTGCATTAGATTCATTGACAGAAATGGAAATTTCACACACCATTAGAGAAGTTTCAGATTCAAAAAATCACTTGACAATTTTGATTGCACACCGTTTGTCAACGATTATGTATGCTGACACAATTTATGTATTGGAGAAAGGAAAAATTATCGAATCAGGAAAGCACGACGAATTGGTTGAATTAAAAGGTTTGTATTACGCCATGTGGAGACAGCAAGTAGGGGAGAATTAGTTTTCTAATCTCTTTTAAATCAAATTTTTACCAAGAATATTTCCCGTTTTTGTAAAAAATCCGTTCTTCTTGCATCAGCCAGTTGAGTACGCGAATGATTTGATCTTGTTTAATATGCAGATATTCTGCTTTGATTTCTTCCAAAGAATAAGGTTTATGAAGTTTTTCTAACAATAATTCGCCAATTTCTTCTTGGGTATAATCCTCTCTTTTCAAGGATCTACAATGGTCGCATTTTCCGCATGGTTTTGATTCTTGACCAAAATATTGAATGATGTATTGTGAACGACAAACTGGAAGAGTCAGAAGTTCACGCATTTTGAACCAACGTTTTTCTGCTAAGTTTTTGCGGTTGTGGTAAACTGATTCAACCAATCTAAAATTTTGATCAGGAACTCTTTCTGTAAGAAATGTTACCAAAGGTAAATCAGTTTTCCAATTGATATCTAGGATGCCATTTTGCTCCAAAAATTTCAATTGTTTCTCTAATTCTGCAGGAGAAATATTCAAACGCTTGCAAAATTCAGCTTCATGCAGTTCAAAATATTGGTCAAAAATCCCTGGATAACTTCTTGAAATCAATGTGATCAAATTCGCTGTGTTTTCATATTTGATTTGAAAACTGTACAAAACAGTATTACCAACTGAAAATTTGATTTTTGTTGGGTGAAAAACGCTTTCAGTGAATTGTAAATCGCCGTTCATTTCCAATATTTTCAAAGATTGATAGGTTTCAATCAAATCCAATTTGAAATTATCGGTCAATGTTTTCAAATTGATAGGATACGTTTCTCCTTCTCCCGACCCAATAGCCAATTTCAAATAGTTACAAAGTGAACTATAAGTGTTTTTAACTGTTTCAATTGGCGGGAATTGTTTGTCGATTTGCAAAGTTGTTTCTTCTAAATCTCGTGTTTCATAAAAAACAAAAGTGCGAGATTCCATTCCGTCACGGCCTGCACGACCCGCCTCTTGGAAATATGCTTCAATGTTGTTTGGAAACTCATAATGGATCACATAACGAACATTTGGTTTGTCAATGCCCATTCCAAATGCATTCGTTGCAACCATAATCGGTAAATCTCCTTTTAGCCATGCGCTCATCATTGCAGTTCGACTTTTGGCATCCATTCCACCATGGTAAATGCCAACTCTATTTCCTTCGCTGATCAACCAATTGGCAACTTCTTTGACGCTTTTTCTTTTCTGACAATAAATGATTCCGCTATTTCCTTCAAATTGCTTGACTAATTTGAGAATAGAATTTACTTTATTATCGACTGGATAAATCTCGTAACTCAAATTTGGTCTTAAAAAAGGGCCTTCAAAAATTTCAGGATTTTTTAAATTCAATTGCGCAATAATATCTTCTTTTACTTCAGGCGTAGCGGTTGCAGTCAATGCAATAATTGGAACATTTGGATGATAATTTCTTAATGAGCTGATTTGTCTATACGGAGGACGGAAATCATGACCCCATTCAGAAATACAATGTGCTTCATCCACCACGATTAATCCAACATTCATCCGCTTGAATCTTTCGATGAACAACGGTGTTTGCAATCTTTCAGGAGAAGTATAAAGAAAATCCAATCCGCCGAAACGGGCATTATCGAGTGTAATATCAATTTCACGGTACGACATTCCACTGGTAATTGCCTTGGCGCGGATTCCTCTTTTTTGAAGTTGTTCTACTTGGTCTTGCATCAAAGCGATCAATGGAGAAACAACAATTGTTATTCCTTCACGCGCAATTCCAGGTACTTGGAAGCAGATTGATTTCCCTCCGCCAGTAGGAAGAAGTGCCAACGTATCTTTTCCGTAAATCACAGAATCGACTATGTCTTCTTGCATAGGACGAAAAAGATCAAATCCCCAGTATTTTTTTAAAATATTTCTACTTTGCTCCAAAGTTGTGCAGATTATAACCGTTCGTCAAAATTAACAAAATAAATAGTGAGAATATCTTTAAAAACTTGAATTCCCTAAATAATTCAATTATATTCGCACATCGAAAAAAAGATTATGTTACAAGAAAAAACAAACATTAGAGTGACCCCAACTCAACATTCCAAAATCAGTCAAGTAGATTGGGAAAATTTGCCTTTTGGTAAAGTGTTTTCTGACCACATGTTAATGATGGAATACAGAGATGGAGCTTGGCAAGAAGCAGAAATTATGGAGTTTGGAAGTTTTTCATTTCATCCAGCAACTTCTGCAATTCACTATGGTCAAGCGATTTTTGAGGGAATGAAAGCAAACAAATCTGCCACTGGCGATGTTTTGATTTTTCGTCCTGAAATGAATGCGCGTCGTTTTCATGAATCTTGTGAACGTATGTGCATGCCAATCGTTCCAGAAGATTTATTCGTGGAATGTGTGAGAAAATTAGCAGAAGTTGATAGCAATTGGATTCCAAATAGACCTGGATATTCATTATATATTCGTCCATTCATGTTCGGAACAGACGAATTTGTAGGAATTAGACCTTCTGAAACTTATAAATTCATTATTTTTACTTGTCCTGTTGGCGCTTATTATTCAGAGCCTGTAAACGTGAAAATCGAAGAACATTATACAAGAGCTGCGGAAGGTGGAGTTGGAAGAGCAAAAGCTGCTGGAAATTACGGTGCTTCTTTATATCCTGCTAAACAAGGTCAATTGAAAGGTTTCCACCAATTGTTGTGGACTGATGCCAAAACACATGAGTACATCGAGGAAAGTGGTACAATGAACATCATGTTGGTCATCAACGGAAAATTAATTACACCTTCTGAAGATAGTGATACCATTTTAAGAGGAATTACCAAACGCAGTGTCATTGAAGTTGCTCAATCTTGGGGAATGGAAGTTGAAGAGCGAAAAGTAAGTGTGAAAGAATTAGTTGGTGCAATCAAAGACGGAAGTTTGACAGAAGCTTTTGGCGCTGGAACAGCTGCAACAATTGCACACATTGCTAAAATTGGATACAGAGATGAGATTTTAGAATTGCCCCCGATTGATGGAAGAACTTTTTCTAACAAAGTAAGTGCTTTCATGGATTCAATTAAATCGGGTGAAGTAGAAGATACTTTTGGCTGGATTTTAAAGGCTTAATTTGAAATATTTATTTTTTGAAAGCTTCCAAATCATTTTGGGAGCTTTTTTTATGGAATTTTGCTCAAACTTGCATCTTCCTAGAAATTGACAAACTATGAAAAAAGGACTATTCATTGTTTTGCTTTTGCTGGTAGTAAAAGTAAACGCACAAACGAGTTTTGTTTTTGAGTTAAATTTCAAAGACAAAAACACGCAGGAAAATATTCCAAATGTAAATGCACTTTTTCAATTGGAAGATTCCTCTTTCAAAATGAAGTCTAATTTTTCAGGTAAAATATTTGTCAAATTGCATTCTGCGGAAAAGTTCACTATTTCTATGGATCATGGTTATTATGATTCTGAATCATTGACAGTCTTTCCTCAAAAATCTATTTCGGAAGGAGATACAATTAGAAAAACTATTCTACTTACCAAAATGAAAGTCAAAATGCTCAACGAAGTAGTTGTTTTGGCTCCTGGCGCAGTTGAAGTGCTATTTCAGTCTGAAAAATTAAGTGTTTCAGATTTTGAAATTTTGCCCAATGGAGAGTTGCTTTTGTTGGCTTATCCAAAGAGATTAGACAAAGGAAGTGAATTGTTGATTTACGATGGAAAACAAGTATTGCAAAGTTTCAAATTGAAGGAAAATCCAAAAGAATTGATCCATGATTTCCGAGGAAATGTGCATGTTGTTTGCGAAAATGGTGTATATGGTATTCAAAGAGAAAAAAATAATATTGGTATTTCCACAATTGACAAAGCGTATTACATGAAATACATTTTCCCAGTAGTTGATACCGTGCAATCGAAACTGTTCTTTTCCAATTTCAATCCGAACTATCCAGCTTTCGACTATTTGGCTTTTGACCAATTGGATTCTACGTATTCAAAAATCATGGAAATCAAAGATGACTTGATGATGGAATTGTATCGCGCAGAGTACAAATGGGTAGATGTGAGAACCAAACTTTGGGCGGCCAATAAAGAGATAGAAACAGGAATCGACAAAGAGATTTGGGTTGGTGCGAATTATTTCACGAATACAGTTTACTACAAAGAATTGTATGCACCGATGTTTCGGAAAAATGATTCAATTTATGTCTTTGATTACTATAAAGATTTGCTTTTCTCATTCGATTCTAGAGGAAATAAATTAGACAGTATTCCAATTTTTCATCATTATCAACCCAAACAAACTGGTTGGAAAAGAAACCTACTTCAAGATGAAATTACGGGTGAAGTTTATGCGTTTTTTGAAAAAGCAGGAATTTGTTCTGTTCAGAAAATCAATTTAAGAACAGGAATTTTAGGCGATAAAATTCAATTTGAGCACAAATATGTTGACAAAGTTGCCATCAACGGAGGGAAGGCGTATTACATTTACCGACCTTTCGAATCCGCGCAAAAGAAGTTTTTG
>JBFYPS010000147.1:0-5425 GCA_041303135.1 Crocinitomicaceae bacterium
ATTCTTCCTTACGTCATTGCCCTTGCAACAGCTGCAACAATTATTGCGTCCCAAGCATTAATAACTGGAGTTTTTACTTTGATGAATGAAGCGGTTAAATTGAAAATTTGGACCAATTTAAAAGTAAAATATCCAACAGATCATCACGGTCAAATATATATTCCATCTATTAATTGGTTTTTAATGGTTGGTTGTTTGCTAGTGATTGCTGTTTTTAGAAAAGCAGAAAACATGGAAGCTGCTTATGGGATGGCAATTACAATAAATATGGTCATGTCATCTTATTTGTTGTGTTACTGGTTGTTCTTAAAGTATCCAAAAGCAAGGTTGTTTTACTTCACTATTTTCTTGATTTTAGTTTTAATTGAATCTCTTTTCTTGTTCTCAAACTTAGGAAAAATTGTTCATGGTGGTTGGTTCACATTGATGCTCTCAATTATCTTCTTTATTTTCCTATATCTTTTCTATATGGCTAGAAAATTGAGAAGCAGAATAACAGAATATGTGCACATGAGCAAAGTAATTCCGCTTTTGAATGCTGTTAGAAATGATAAGAATGTTGCTTATGAAGCTACAAATTTAGTTTATCCAACAAGAAGCGATAAGGCAACAAAATTAGATGCAACTGTTTTTTATTCCCTTTTCAGAAAGAAACCAAGAAAAGCGAATATCATCTGGTTTCTTCATTTAGATATCAAAACTGAACCTTGGGGAATCAATTATTCAGTCAATGAAGTGATTGATAAACATTGTTACTATGTTTCACTACAACTTGGTTTTAAAGAAGAGCATAGAATCGAATTTATGTTAAGAAAAATTCACCAAACGATGATTGAAAAAGGTGAATTAACTGGCGAAAGTATTTTTGAAAGTGTTAAAGGAAAATTTGAGGAAACAGATTTCAAATTTATCATTTTGAATTCACGTGTTGCAACAGATAACAAATTGACTGCTTTTCAAATCATCACTGTGAAAGTGTATCGATTTATCAAGAAATTAGGCTTGAAGTCTTCTGAAGATTTTGGATTGGATGAAACGAACGTAATTGAAGAATTTATTCCAATCAGTGTCACTCAACAGTTTGATCAAGAAATGTGCGAAGACTTTGAAAATTATTCCAGCAAACGAAGAAGTTAATTAATTTCCTTGCGGTAAGTTTCTTCGTTAAATTCTTTTTCACTTTTGGCAATCACAATGGTAGCTACTCCATTTCCTATAATATTGGTGATGGCGCGCGCTTCACTCATAAATTTGTCAACTCCCCACAAAAAACCCAATCCTTCTAACGGAATAGTGTGCATCGATGACAATGTTGACGCAAGCACCACAAAACCGCTTCCGGCAACGCCTGCGGCTCCTTTTGAAGTGAGCATCAAAATGCCAATTAAAATCATGATTTCTGTGAAACTCAGCGGAACATTGTATAATTGCGCTAAGAATATTGCCGCCATTGAAAGGTAAATGGAAGTTCCATCCAAATTGAAAGAATATCCGGTCGGAACAACCAATCCAACAACTGATTTGCTACAACCAGCTGTTTCAAGTTTGTTCATCAAAGTTGGTAAGGCAGATTCTGATGAAGATGTTCCCAAAACAATCAATAATTCTTCTTTAATGTAGCGCAAAAATTTAAAAATATTTAAACCATAAAATTTCATAATTCCACCTAAAATGAGGAAAATGAAAAGTGCCATGGTGATGTAAACGCACAACATCAATTTTCCCAGCGGAACCAAGGTGTGTAAACCAAACTTTCCAACTGTAAAAGCCATTGCTCCAAAAGCTGCAACTGGCGCTAAATACATCACATATTTCAATGCCTTGAAAACATAATGTGAAGCTTTTTCTAAAACGGAGATTACATTTTCTTTTTTGTTGTAATAATTCAACAAGATCCCAAGCACAATCGCAACAATTAATACTTGAATCGTAAAATTTGATTCTATAAAGTGCAACCAACTAAATGGTTCGTCCGCTTTGCTAGTATATTTGCTGACATCGCCGATGGTTAATTTTGAACGGTCGATATTTCCAGGTTTTACTAATAATGCAACGCTAACGCCAATCGCCAAAGAAACGGTTGTCACAATTTCAAAGTAAAGCAATGATTTAAATCCAATGCGGCCTACTTTTTTCATGTTACCCATCGAACTGATTCCCAAAATGATGGTCAAGAAAATGATTGGACCGATGAAAACTTTGATAATGTCTATGAAGTAAGTTCCAATTTTCTCCATTTTCAATCCTTGGTCAGGAAAGAAATGTCCCAATAAAATTCCTGCAACGATGGCTACTAAAACGTAGAAGGTTAAATGTTTAAAAATTTTTTTGAATGAAAATGCCATACTTCGGAAATTGGATTGTCTGTAAATATATTAAAATAGTGGAAAAATGAATGAAAGCGATGAACTTAAGCAATTAAGTCCGTTTCATTTTTTATCTCTGACAAAGCGTTGAAAAGTGTGTCCAAATCAGCTTGTGAATTGAAAACTTGAATGGAATATCTGAGGTAAATTGATTCATCTTGACGCATCACAGGGATTTCAATTTGATATTTATTAAATAATAATTTTTGCAGTTTTTCAGGTTCCTTGGTTTGAATTGGAATACTAAAAAGTTGACCGTAAAATTCATTGGTCAAGGGAGCCAATGGTTTCGAATTGAGTAAATCACAAAATCTTTTTACATTTTTCAATCCCAATTCGTGACAAGATTTTCGGACCGATTTCCAATCATTTTCATTCAAAAATTCAACAGCTTTTGGAACGGTTAAAAATGCGGAAAAATCTCGCGTTCCTGTCATTTGGTGATGGTCTAAAAAAGTAGATTCACTTGGAAAAACACTTTTGTAGCCCCAACTTACAACCAAAGGTTTTAAAAGTTTTTGTGCTTCTTTGGTAGCATATAGAAACGAACATCCTTTCGGCGTCATCATCCATTTATGGCAAGCACCGATGTAAAAATCAGCTTTCAATTCTGATAAATTCAAATCAATTTGTGCGGGAACATGCGCGCCGTCGACGAAAGTTAATAATCCTTTTGATTTAGCAATTTCGCAGATTTCTTTTACAGGTAAAATCAAACCTGTTGAACTGGTAATTTGACTGATAAAAACCATTTTTGTTTTGGAAGTCAGACCTGCAAAAAAATCATCGATGAATTGAGATTTCGAAACCAAAGGCAATTGAATTTTTTGTCGAACGTATTTTGCGTCAGTTTCTTCGCAGATAAAATCCCACGTTTTATCACAAGCACCGTATTCTATATCTGTTGCTAAGATTTCGTCTCCAGCCTGAAGTTTTAGACTTTTGGCAACGGTGTTCATCGCATAGGAAGGATTCACCATAAAAACCAAATCATCCGCTTCGCAAGTCAGAAAATCTGCCAACGCTTCACGAGATTTTTTGAGATATTCGATTCCTGAAACCGTAATAAATTGAACAGGTTCTTGTTCCAATTCCAATTGCCAACGCTGATAATCCTCGAAAATCGGTTTTGGACAAGCGCCAAATGATCCAAAATTCAAGAAAGTCAAATCCTTGCGAATGTAGAATTGATTTTTAAGGTGTTCAAAATTTTCCATGTGAAATGATTTGTCCAAAAGTAAACATTGAATGGTGATTTTCAAATCTCATTTTCGAAGTGATTTCAGATAAAAAACACTATATTTAAAATATAATTCAAAATCTGTATGGAATTTTGAACGTTTTGGCATCTTAGTTTTAAGGTACTATTGATTTTAAATATTTAAATATTCATGAAAGTAACAATTGCATTTCTTTTCATTGCGTTTTCATTGACTGCGCAAAAGGAAGTAAAACTGAATTCAAGCATCGAAAAAGTAACTGTATTTTTTCAAGGTGCTCAAATTCAACACCAAAAGAAAACAGAATTAAAACCTGGAAGACAAGTGTTGGTTTTCGAAAAACTGACCGATTTCATGGATCCAAATTCTGTTCAATTGAAAGCGTTAGGTGATTTGACCATTTTGTCTGTTTCTACACGAAAAAATTTCGAGGATTTGAAAATGACGAATTCTGAAATCACAGAATTGAATAATAAGAAAAATCAATTGTACGACAAAGATCAATTATTACGTGATGAATATGCGATTTTGCAAAATGACAAAAATCTTTTGCAAAGAAACAGCGATTTAAAAGGCACAACTGTTGGTTTGAAAGTGGTTGAATTGAAAGAAGCTTATGCTTTCATTCATATCAAAATGGAAGAAATTGTCAATCGACAAACTGTTTTGGTGAAAGAATTGGAGAAATTGCAAAAAGAAATCAATAAAATCGAGCAGGAAATTGATACACGTCAAAGTAAACCAGTAACCAATTACACCGAAATTTTGGTTGAAGTTGATGTTGACAAAACCACAAATGCTTCATTTGAATTCAATTATATTTCTCCACGTGCTTCTTGGTCGCCTTATTATGATTTAAGAAGTGATGGAATCGGAAAACCAGTTCGCCTGGAAGCCAAAGCTTTGGTGAATCAAAACACAGGAGTTGAATGGAAAGACATCGATTTAGTTTTGTCAACCAATGATCCATATGAAAATTCAAAAGAACCGATTTTGAAAGAATGGTATTTGAATTACAACAATTATCCGCAACCGAAAAATGTTTCAGGAAGAACGATTCCAACTTTCGACTATTCAGGACAAAAAATTCGAGGTGAAGCGATTGATGCTTCCACTGGTGAAGCCTTGTCGTTCGCAAAAATTAGTTTCAATTCATATCCACAAACTTCCGCAGTGACTGATTTTGATGGAAAATTTGAATTAATTGTACCAAAAGGCGAGCATTACATCAATGCCACTTATGTGGGTTACACCACTTCTCAACAATACATCAACGCGCCTTATGTAAAATTTTTCTTACAACCAGAAGCAATTGTGATGAACAACAATGCTACCATAGCAACAGGAAGTGCAACACAACTTTCAGCCGGATATGGCGGTCAAAATTATACTTGGTCGAATGCTTCTTCACCTGTTTCTATTACCACCAACGGAACTTATAATGCTGCGATTTCACTAGAAAGTGAAATTCAAACCAGAGGTAGTAGAAAGAAAAATTCTAGACAAAAATCAGCGGCTTACAGTTGGGATGCAGATATGAAAGCTGAACAAGCAGCAAGAAATGTTACGGCAACAGCAATCAAAAAAGATTTGCGTGTGGAATATGCAATTCAAACCAAAATGTCAATTCCTTCAAACGGACAAGATCAGCGTGTTCAAATTTCGAATTATACACTTCCTGCGAACTATGAATACCATGCGGTTCCAAAATTAGATCCGTCGGTTTATTTGGTTGCGCAAGTTTCCGGTTGGGAGAAATTGAATTTGTTGAATGGAGAATCTAATTTATATTTTGACGGAACTTATATTGGTAAAACATACATCGATGTCAATTCTACC
>JBFYPS010000148.1:0-5762 GCA_041303135.1 Crocinitomicaceae bacterium
GTGCAACACGGACCATTTGTGATGAACATGAAAGAAGAAATAATTGAAGCTTTTAACGAATATCAGCAAACCCAATTTGGCGGTTGGCCATTTGATAGATATGACGTGGTTCATGATCGAAATTTAGGAAGATTTGCTCGGTATGCGGATGGAAGTGAGGAAGTGAAGTAAGCAATTTTATTTCGTTTTTTATTTAAATATTGTAAACTAAAAATATTGACAAACCCAAGATTTTACTAACTTCGTGGCGCAAAATAAACACACTAAAATGGCAGATTTTTTTTACCAAGATCCTTATCCAATTTTAAAAGACGATACGGAATACACACGCATTTCATCTGAATATGTGAAAGTTGAAAAATATGGAGACAGAGAAGTTTTACACATTGATCCAAAAGGAATTGAAGTGTTGGCGGAAGCGGCTTTGGCAGACGTTTCTTTTTACTTGAGAACTTCGCATTTAGAAAAATTGAAAGCCATTTTGAATGATCCTGAAGCGACAGATAACGATCGTTTTGTTGCATACAATTTACTTCAAAATGCAACCATTGCAGCTGAAGGTCAACTGCCTTCTTGTCAAGATACTGGAACAGCGATTGTTGTAGCGAAAAAAGGCGAAGACGTTTACACTGGATCTGATGATGCAGTAGCACTTTCAAAAGGTATTTTCAATACATACCAAGAACGCAATTTGAGATATTCTCAAGTGGTCGCATTGAACATGTTTGAAGAGAAAAATTCAGGAACAAATTTGCCTGCTCAAATTGATATTTATGCTAAAAAAGGAATGTCTTATGAATTTTTGTTTCTTGCAAAAGGTGGCGGTTCAGCCAATAAGACTTTCTTATACCAAAAAACAAAATCTTTGTTGAACGATGCTTCTTTGGAAGAGTTTATCAAAGAGAAAATCAAGGATTTAGGAACTTCTGCTTGTCCTCCATATCACCTGGCATTTGTGGTTGGCGGTACTTCTGCAGAAGCGAATTTAGCGGCTGTGAAAAAAGCTTCTGCGGGTTATTTCGATAATCTTCCTACTGAAGGAAACATGGGCGGTCAAGCTTTCCGCGATTTGGAATGGGAGAAACGTGTTCAATTGATTTGCCAAGAAAGTTTGATCGGCGCGCAATTTGGCGGAAAATATTTCACACACGATGTACGTGTAATTCGTTTGCCACGCCACGCTGCGTCTTGTCCAGTTGGATTGGGCGTGTCTTGTTCAGCTGATAGAAATATCAAAGCGAAAATTACGAAAGAAGGTTTGTTCATCGAAGCATTGGAGAAAAATCCACGCAGATTGTTGCCAGAAATACCACCGCATTTGGAGCCACCAGTGGAAATCGATTTAGATCGACCAATGGCGGAGGTATTGGCTGAATTGTCAAAATATCCAATCAAAACGCGTTTGAAATTGAACGGAACGTTGATTGTTGCTAGAGACATGGCTCATGCAAAAATCAAAGAAATTATCGATTCAGGATTGCCGATGCCAGAATATTTTAAAAATCACCCAATTTATTATGCAGGACCAGCGAAAACACCAGAAGGAATGCCTTCTGGAAGTTTTGGACCAACTACCGCGGGAAGAATGGATTCTTATGTGGATCAATTCCAAAGTTTGGGTGGAAGTATGATCATGTTGGCAAAAGGAAATCGTTCGAAAGATGTAACAAACGCTTGTGCGAAATACGGTGGATTCTATTTAGGTTCAATCGGCGGACCAGCAGCCATTCTTGCGAAAGAAAACATTACTTCAGTGGAAGTAGTTGATTTTGAAGAAATGGGGATGGAAGCAGTACGTAAAATTACCATCAAAAATTTCCCAGCATTTATCATTTCTGATGATAAAGGGAATGATTTCTTTGAGAATTTATAAGAATAAAATAATTTAGATAATGGAACGCACTTCTTGATTGGAGTGCGTTTTTTTTTCTTTTAAAGTCGACTTTTAATAATCTTCGACTGTTTAGAAACAAACTCAGTATTAATCTCTTCTGCCAAAGGAATACGAATCACTTTTTGAATCTGGTAATGGCTTAAAATTACACTTTCTGTAGCAGGATTTTCGTCGCCAACAAAAACGATGATTTCGACGTTGATATTTCTATTTTTCAATGCTTCCAAGGAAAGAAGCGTGTGGTTGATACTTCCCAAATAATGGCGAGAAACGAGAATTACTGGCAAATTGAAATGTTGGATTAAATCGATGTACAACAATCCTTTTTCGTTAATCGGAACCAACAAACCTCCAGCGCCTTCGATAAGTAAATTTCCTTTAACTTGCGGCAATTCAAAATCTGAAAGTTGAATTTCGATTCCATCCAATTTGGCAGCCAAATGTGGTGAAGCGGGTGTATTTAAACGAAAACGTTCTTGTAAAAAGCGCACCTTATCAGAACAATATGCTTTGATTTTTAAAGTGTCAGAAAAATCTAAATCTCCAGCTTGAACTGGTTTCCAATAAGTTGCCTCTAACGCTTCTGAAAGTATCGCACTCACAACCGTTTTACCGACGTCTGTGCCAATTCCAGTGATAAAGTATGATTTTCTGTCCATCAAATTATCTCAATTCAGCACCCAATTTGCTTTCCAATTCTGTTCTGATTTTTTGCATCACTGAATCAACTTGCTCGTCTTTCAAAGTTTGCTCAGCATCTTGAAAATGGAAAGAAACCGCATAAGATTTTTTGCCTTCGTCCAAGTTTTTTCCTTCATAAACATCGAACAATCCAACTTTCTTCAAAATTTTCTTATCGCAATTTTTTGCCGCTTGTTCAATGGCGTTGAAAGTAATTTGTTTGTCTAATAACAAAGAATAATCTCTGCGAACTTCGAATGTTTTAGGAATTTCTTTGTAGATATTTTTGACCAATTTCAATGATTGTGTCAACGCATCCCAATCCAAATCAGCAATGAAAACATCTTGTTTGATTCCAAAATGTTTTTTCGAAGCTGTTGAAATCCAACCCAATTCCCCAATTCCTTGTTTTAAAACATTCATTGATATACCATCTGTTAAAATGCTGTTCTCAAGCGCTTTTTCTGATAGAAAAGAATTCAGTCCCATTCGAGAAAGAACGGATTTTACAATACCTTTTAAAGTGTAAAAATTCGTTTTTTCTTTGGTAGAATTCCATTGTTCAATAGATTTATTTCCTGTCAAAACCAAAATCAAACGTTTGTTTTCGTAGTAACCGTTCGCCGTTTTGCGGTATGTTTTGCCAAATTCAAACAATTTCAAATCTGGATTTTGACGATTTTGATTGTGAGAAACAACTTCCAAAGAACTGAAAATCAAAGATTGTCGCATCACATCTAATTCATTACTCAATGGATTGAGCATAGCAACATTGTTTTCTGCTTTCAAATTTTCGCCACCCAATTTTTCTACATAAGTAGAACTTGTAAGCGAATTATTCATCATTTCGCTGAATCCTAAACCAACCAAAAATTCGCTCAAAGAAGCTTGAATTTTCTCTAAATCAGGTTTTGAACTCAAAGTCAATGTCGTATTCAATTTTTCTGGCAAAGGCACTTTGTTGAAACCATAAATGCGTAGAACTTCTTCGATTACATCTACTTCGCGCAGCACATCAACGCGGTAAGCTGGAATTTCTAAAGACCAACAATCAGCTGATTTAGAAATGATTTGAATGTCAAGGTTTGATAAAATAATTTCAATTTTTTCCGCAGGAATTTCTGTACCAATCAAACGATTACATCTTTCGATACTAAATTCAACCAATTGATTTTTAATAGCATTTGGATAAACATCTACCATATCCATCGCAACTTCTCCACCAGCAACAGATTGAATCAATTGTGTCACTCTTTGCAAAGCATAAATTGTCAAATTTGGATCAACTCCACGTTCGTAGCGGAAACTTGCATCGGTATTCAAACCATGAAATTTCGCAGTTTTTCGCACTGAAACAGGATTGAAGTATGCTGATTCAATGAAAATATTGGTCGTTGAATCTGAAATTCCAGAATCTAAACCACCAAAAACACCAGCTATTGCTAGGTTTTCAGTACCGTTAGTAATCATCAGATTCGTTTCGTCTAGTTTTCTTTCTACACCATCTAAGGTTTTGAAAATATCTCCCGAAGTAGCGTTTTTAACAACAATTTTCCCGTTTAATTTTTGTGTATCGAATGCATGTAAAGGCGTTCCCAATTCACGCATCACGTAATTGGTGCAATCCACCACATTGTTGATTGGACTCAAACCAACGGCTCTCAATCGTTTTTGCAACCAAGCAGGAGAAGCTTTTACTTCAACGCCAGACAAACTGATTCCAGCATAGCGCGGACACCATTCTGTATTCTCAATTTGAACGTTGATAGATACTGAATCAGTTGTTTTTTGTAATGCTTTAACTTCAGGAAGATTCAAGGAAATATTTGCATTTTCATGCAGATTCAAATAAGCAATTAAATCTCTTGCAACACCAATGTGTCCCATGGCATCAGCGCGATTGGGTGTCAAGCCAATTTCGATTTGAAAATCGTCTTCCAATTCAAAATATTGCGAAGCGGGCATTCCAACGGGAGTAGAAGGATCTAGAACCAATATTCCATCATGAGAAAGACCAAGACCTAATTCATCTTCAGCACACAACATTCCTTGCGATTCAACACCGCGGATTTTGGAAAGTTTGATTTTAAAAGCTTCTTCTGGAGTTGGAAAAAGCGTACAACCAACAGTTGCAACAATCACTTTTTGCCCTGCTGCAACATTCGGTGCACCACAAACAATTTGAAGCGGTTCTCCGCCAACAGAAACAGTTGTAACTTTCAGTTTATCAGCATCAGGATGTTTTTCGCAAGTCAATACTTCACCCACAAAAACGCCTTCCAAACCACCTTTGATACTTTCAATTTTTTCAATTCCATCCACTTCCAATCCAGTTTCAGTAAGGATTTTCCCCAAATCTTCTGCAGGAAGATCAGTTTGAACGTATTGTTTTAACCAGTTATAACTTATTTTCATGTTGTTGTGTATTCAAAATTCAATGAGAAAATTGCTTTCTCTAAAAGAAGCGCGAATTTAAGAATTTTAATTGCGAATTCAGCCATGTTGGAGATTGGATAATTCATAATTAATTTAGTTTTCCTCAGATATTTCTAGTAACTTTGTAAAAAGACATTTTCCAGCGCAAAATTATTAGCCATTTTTTTCGTCAGAATTAATTGTTGTCTTTACAAATTAATCATTTAAAGGAATAAATTCAAGTATGGCGAAATCTCAAGAAACCTGGAATAAAAAAGAAAAAGAAAAAATCCGTCAAAAAAAGAAAGAAGAAAAAGACAAACGCAAAGAAGAGCGCAAAGCGAATGGTGGAACTGCCAGCTTTGATGATATGATTGCGTATGTAGACGAAAATGGTAATCTTTCTTCAACTCCTCCAGATCCATTGAAAAAGAGAAAAATTGTTGCTGCAGATATTGAAATCGGTGTACCAACAAGAGCCGCGGAAGAAGAAGTTGACCCAAATCGTTTTGGAACTGTTACATTCTTTGACACTTCAAAAGGATACGGTTTTATCAAAGATAGAGATTCTCAAGACAGTATTTTCTCACACATTAACGGTCATTTAGAACAAATCCAAGAAGGAGATAAAGTTACTTTTAGAACCGAAAAAGGAATGAAAGGTTTGAATGCTGTGGATGTGAAAATCGCTAAGAAAGAAGTTGTAGCACCAGCTCCAGCTCCTGAAGCAACCGAAACACCTGAAGCTCCATCTGAAACTGCTGAATAAAAT
>JBFYPS010000149.1:0-26341 GCA_041303135.1 Crocinitomicaceae bacterium
GTAAGCAAAAATAAAAATGCTTTTAAATTTATTCTAAAAATTTAGCTCTAAAAAAATAACTGGAATTTGGCTCAATCTAAAATCTCCAAAAACTAAAATTTTTAGGACAAAAAAAAGAGTCTTGAAAACAAGACTCTTTTTTGGCGGAGAATGTAGGATTCGAACCTACGGTACCTCTCGGTACAACAGTTTTCAAGACTGCCGCAATCGACCACTCTGCCAATTCTCCGGGGGCAAAATTAGCAATACTTTGAATACTGACAAGCATAAAATTAAAAAAAGATTGAAAAAAATATTTAATCACTGAATAACAAGTAATTAATATTCAAAATATTTAACCGTTTACTGTCAAAAGCATGCATTTCACTCAATAGTAACGAAAACATTCCATAAATTCTTTGTAATTTTATACCTTTCAATTGTAATTCATTGGTCAAAGCTGAAATATTGAATTTTAAATCATGTTTTCTTTTTTTAATTTGACTTCTAAAAATAATTCTGAAATGAAACGATTTTTATTTTTATTCATTTTTCTTTGCTCTTCAATTGTACTTAACGCACAAAAAAACAAGCAATTAAAAGCTTATTTAGACCATAAAGTATTTTATGAAAGTTCTATAGGTAATTATGTAGAAGTACAATTGCAGTTCCTAGGGCTTTCTTTAAAATACAAAGGCGTTGAGGGCGGTTTGCAAGGTGAAGTAGCGATTCAATTAGCAATTACATCAAATGATACTATTGTTGCTTCTGATGCATACAGATTGCAAACACCATTAATGAGAGACAGCATTGTTGAAGACTTTTTTGATTTGAAAAGATTCGCACTAAAACCTGGGAATTATGAACTGGAAGTTTCACTTCAAGATTTGAATGCAACCAATGAGCCAATGTCTGGTAAACAACAAATCGAAATAAAAGATTTGGGCGCTGTGTCTTCGCTTTCAGATATTCAAGTTTCTGAAACGATGTTTAAAACAGATTCAATGAGCGTTTTTACTAAGTCAGGTTACGAAATGATTCCAAGGATTTCAAATTATTTTACAACTGAAGCGAATACTTTACCTGTTTACTTTGAAATTTATTCTGCTGAAAAAGAAGTAGAAGCTTACGGTATAAAACAAACCATTTTTCAAACAAAGACAAAACTTGAAATGGAAGATTTCACCCGTTTTTCAAAACATGAAGTCAATCAAATTCAACCTATTATTCGTGTTATCGATATTAGTAAACTTCCATCAGGTGAATATACATTGCAATATACTCTGATTTCTAAGGACAATCAAGAAATTGCCATCTCAGATTACTTTTTTGAACGTTCAAACGAAATTACAGAAGCAATAGCAGCAGAAAATATTGTTTTAGATCCCGCTTTTCAATCCTCAATCACCAATGACAGTGTTTTTTATTACATGGAAAGTTTGATTCCCATTTCCAAACCTGCTGAAATCAAAAATATCATTAGCATTTTGAAGAAAAAAGACAGTGAACAATCTCGAAAATATATTCAAGCTTATTGGGTTTTAAGTTCTCACGGAATGAAGGCTTACGATGCCTGGATGCAATATAAAGGTCAGGTGCAATTGGTTGAAAAGTTATTCTCCAATAATTTCATGGAAGGATTTGAAACCGATAGAGGTCGCGTTTATCTACAATATGGAGCGCCAAATTATATTATTGCTAGGGAAAGTTCTCCATCTGATTATCCGTATGAAATTTGGCAATATGACAAAATTAAGCAATATTCAAACAAGCGATTCATTTTCTACAACCCTGATTTAGTGAATAATAATTATAGATTATTACACTGCGACATGATTGGAGAACTACAAAATTATCGTTGGCAACAAGCACTGGCGAAAAGAAATTCTCCAAATCGAAATATTGATGACCCAAATGATGGAAATAATAGCCATTTTGGTGGCGAAAGTTTAGAATTATTTCAACAAAAATAAATTACTCCTTTGAATCAAATTGCCATTGTCATTCTTAATTGGAATGGAAAACATTTTTTAAAAGACTTTCTCCCAAGTGTTATAAAATATTCTGGAGATGCTAGAATTCTAGTGGCTGACAATGCGTCTTCCGATGATTCAATTTCATATTTAAGAAATGAATTTCCAACCATTGAAATAATCCAAAATGATCAAAATGGTGGTTTTGCAAAAGGATACAATGATGCATTAAAAAAAATCGAAAGTCCTTTTTACTTGTTGCTTAATAGTGATGTAGAGGTGAGTGAAAATTGGTTAATACCACTTTTGAAGACAATGAACGATCCACAAATTGCAGGTTGTCAACCTAAAGTTCTTGCGCATTCAAACAAATCAAAATTCGAACACGCAGGTGCTGCAGGTGGATATTTAGACCACAATTATTATCCATTTTGTAGAGGGAGAATTTTCAACGAAACTGAAGATGATTCTCACCAATATGACGGTGAAGCCGAGGTTTTCTGGACATCGGGAGCCTGTATGTTAATCCGTTCGGAATTATATCATAAAGTGGGAGGATTTGATGAGCTGTTTTTCGCACACATGGAAGAAATCGATTTGTGTTGGAGAATTAAAAAATTGGGATATGCTTTCAAAATCATACCCACATCCGAAGTATATCATGTTGGAGGTGGAACACTCAATTATTTTTCTCCAAAAAAAACCTATTTGAATTTTAGAAATAGTTTGTATATGATCACTAAAAATCATGCTGGTTTACTTTTTCCAAAATTATTTTACAGAATGCTTCTGGATGGAATAGCAGCAATGATGTTCTTAGTTTCAGGTAAACCAAGCCACTTCAATGCTGTTTTTATGGCGCACATTGATTTCTATAGGAACATCAAAAACATGCTTTCGAAAAGGAAAAATCTGAAAATGAATTCTGGTAACTTCAACCGAACGGGACTTTATCGAGGAAGCATTTTATGGGCAAAATATTTCAAGAAAATACATTCTTTTAGCAAACTTAACATGAGACTTTTTGATTAAAGTTCAAGCTAAAAACTAGACATTTTTTCTTCTCAATTCAAAATTCTGTCCCAAATATACTTTTCTGACTTGTTCATCTGACGCTAATTCTTCCGCTGTACCTGATTTCAAAATAGATCCTTCAAATAGTAAATAAGCGCGATCTGTGATTGATAAGGTTTCTTGCACGTTGTGATCTGTTATCAAAATCCCAATATTTTTCTTACGCAAATCTGCAACAATACTTTGAATATCTTCCACAGCTATAGGATCCACACCAGCAAAAGGCTCATCTAGCAAAACAAATTTTGGATTCGTAGCCAATGCCCGCGCAATTTCTGTTCTCCTTTTCTCTCCTCCCGATAGTCTGTTCCCTAAATTTTTTCTGACATGAGTCAAACTGAACTCCTCTAAAAGTTGTTCTAATCTTTCAGTTCTTTGCGGCTTTGTTAAATCAGTCATTTCAAGAATGGCCAAAATATTATCTTCCACACTTAATTTTCGAAATACTGAAACTTCTTGCGGCAAATATCCTATTCCTAGTTGCGCTCTTTTATACATCGGGTAATTAGTGATATCAACATCATCCAAAAAAACTGAACCTTCGTCAGGTTTTACTAAACCTACAATCATGTAAAAGGAAGTTGTTTTTCCGGCACCGTTTGGACCGAGTAAACCCACAATTTCTCCTTGATTTACTTCAACAGAAACGCCTTTTACGACTCCTCTGCCTTTGTAAGACTTTTTAATTTCCTGTGTGTATAATTTCACTTTTGGGATAATTTAGATTCAAAAATAAGAAGAAACAATGAATTAGAAACTGAAAGTCATTCTTGCACGAATACCAATCGGACTCATTCCTGGATCTAAATGAGTTACGCGGTAAACCAAATCGATTCTTCCAAATTTAAAGATATTCTCAATTCCAGCTGCTAATTCAGTGTACGGAACTTTTCCAAACTGCTTGGTAAAAGTAGGCAAAATCATTTCTCCAGAATGTTTAGAATCAATCGAACCATAAACAATTCTTCCGGTTGTAACCAATCTCCATTTCAGTTTTTTGACCAATGGAATTCTATCAAAAAGCAATCCTTGCCAATGTTGCTCCACCAATCCACCAACATATTTATCAGAAATAAATTCGAAATAGTTTAATTTGTTAAAAGTACTTGTTAAAAGCCAATATGATTGATTTCCTTCGTGCACTTTCAAGAATGGATATGCAGCCGTTCCGGAAATATACCCAGCAGTAAATCCATATCTCAAACGGCCTAAAACACCGACATTTCTAGTGTGTTCCATTTGAAATTCAAATTTTTGGTAATTGTAATCACTACCAAAAATTCCTTTTACACCAAAAATTCCTTGCAAAGAAAAAATGGGATATTTTGAGCCTATCGAGGAGCGATCAAATGCACCTGAAATAAATTCTTCATCTTTCGTCCACCGCACTCTTAAAGTAAATTCTGAAGTTTGAATTCTAGGAATATTCACAATCGAGCCATCCAAAGATCTTTTTTGATAATTCGCTAAACCAAGTGCAGTATATTCTTTCCATTCAAAACCACCGTATAAAATCAAGTCTTTTTTGATGTCCTTCTCTAAATTTACCCCCGCTTTTTCCACAAATGTCAATTTATCCAGCGGACCAGTTCTAAAAAGTGTATTAAATGTTGAACCTACAGAAGCCGCGGTTGGAGAAACCCCAATTTGCTCAATGTCATAATTGTAAAAAGTGGTGAGCATCCCTCTTTTCTTAGGTGTTAAATTATATCGAATGGAAGCTCCATACTTAAATCTTTCATCTCCAAATCCGTAGGCGATTCTTCCTCCGAGTTCAATTCTTCGTGAAAAATCATTTGATGTTCTCAAAGCAAGCCCCACTCGATATGATTCAATCGGATTTATACTAAATAAACTAAAAGCACTTCCAATTTCAAGTTTACCAACAGGAAAATATCCCGTTGCACCCATATAGGAAAGCTTTTTCAAAGTCTTGAAAAAAGTTGTATTATTTAAGGAATCCACCATTTTGTCGATTCCAAATTCTTGCGCGGACAATTTTTCATGTCTGTTCAAGGCCCAATATTCTTTTGACCTTATCAAAGCACTATCAGCATATTCAACCGTATTGTCGGATTTATAAAATAAATCATCATGAGGTTGATTAATTACAAAATCTTTCCTTGTCGATAATTTACGCGCGAAAAAGCCGTACAATTTTGATTTGTCAGTAAATTTAAAATCAACAATCATCTTTTCGCGTACTTGCATCCAAACCTCTTTTTCAACTTGTTCAAATTCTTGTTCAAAATACATGTCTTGAACATAATTGATATTTGCCCAAGGCGACAAACTTGCTTTGATGCTTTTGACTGCATAGGTAGAATCATGAATCCACATTTCACCTGAAAAAGTCATATCACCTGTCCTTTTGGGTTTAAAAGTCAATTTATAACACCACTTATTGCCTATAAAAGTTGAATCGGTAAGTACGAATTTATAGTAAGAACGAGCAACGTTTGAAACTGGACTTACAAAAGAACGTTGAAAAAGATTGATGTAATTATCATAGATATTCATATCCAAATACATATCTCCTAAAAGTTGATTGATTTGAATATTTTCAATTCCTGAAATCTTTGAAGCATTGATAACTTCCTTTCTTTTCTTAGGATTGTTTCGGTAGTAAAAATCAGAAATCGATTCACTTAATAAAACCGGTAAATAAGTGGTGCCATCATCGGTAGAATCCAAATAGTCCATCACCACATCCAAGCGCTGCACCAAACCTCTTTCCGTAAATTTTTCCCCAATATTATTGAGGTCCAACTGCATTTTATTGTAAACTTCATAATCGTATGAAGTCAATTTTTCTTTGTTGTTGATACGTTTGTTTGCAACTACCTTTTTATGCAATGTTATCGAAGGCAATTCATCTGGAGGTCTTACGATAAAAGTTTCGAGTTCTTCGACTTCCGGCTTTAATGTAATATTGATTTCTTGCACTTGATCAAGCTTGACAGCAACTGTTTTGGTTTTGTAACCCAGAAAAACAAATTGTAAACTATCTGTAGCATAATAGGTTTCTATGGAATAATTTCCAATAGTATCCGTAGAAGTACCCATTTTAGAAAGGTAAAATTTTACTTTAACAAAAGGTAGGGTTTCTCCAGTCACTTCATCAGTCACTTTACCAAACACTTTAGTTTGTTGGGAAAATGAATTAAAAAAGATTCCCAAAAATGTAAAAATGAGTAAATAATTTTTCATAATTCTCAACCCAAAGTTACAAAAATCAAGCCAGTTAAACTTCAAAATGATTTTAAACTATACTTTCTTTATCGCGTTTCTTCTCAACACTAGCTGTTACCCAAATACTAATCTCATAAAGTAACAAAATTGGAATCGAAACAATGATTTGGCTAATCATGTCTGGAGGCGTAATTACAGCAGACAAAATAAGAACTCCAACGATAGAATGTTTTCTATACTTTCTCAAAAACGCAGCCGTTATGATTCCTAATTTCGCCATTAAGTAGGCAACAACAGGCAATAAAAAAAGTAACCCTGAATAGAAAACGGTGGAGATAATTGTACTCATGTATGAGTTAATGGTAAAGATATTGTCAATGTTTTTCGAAATTTGATATGTCCCAAAAAACTGAACACACATGGGTGACACAACAAAATAGCCGAATAAAATCCCCAAGAAAAACAATAAACTCACGTAAAATACAATTCCTTTAACGACAGTTCTTTCGTTAGATTTTAGTCCAGGTTTAACGAATGACCAAAGTTGGTAAAAAATAAAAGGAAACGCCAATACAACGCCACCAATCATACTCATCATCATGGCATAACCAAACTGTCCGCCCATGGTTGTACTTTGCATTTTTACAGGGATTTCTTCTATACAAATTCCCATATAATCACACATCAACCTGAAACTGATAAAAGAAGGATCTTTCATTGAAAGAAAAACATTATCAATGATCCATTCCTGAAAAATCCAGATTGCAATTGCAATAACAACCACAACTGCTGCACTTCTCACTAGTCTCCATCTTAATTCTTCAAGATGATCTAAGAATGACATTTCTTTACCTTCTTTCTCTTCCATTTCGGGTGCAAATGTACAATAACTGTAGATTAAATTGAATAAATGAATTGTTTCAAATCAGAATAAATCCAAAAAAAGACATAATTAAAGCTTTTTTCCAAAAAATATGGTAAAATAACCTTACAAATTGTGTAACTTCGCTTAAAAATTTTGTAACTTTCAGGTAAAGTTCAATTAACAAATCCATGGTTCAAACAGATCTTAAAGGTGCCCTTCGCACATATTTCGGATTCGATAGCTTTAAAGGAAAACAAGAGGACATAATAAACAACGTGTTGAATGGAAAAAACACATTCGTTATTATGCCCACTGGTGGCGGTAAATCGCTTTGCTATCAATTACCAGCATTATTATCAGAAGGAACAGCGATTGTTGTTTCACCACTGATTGCCTTGATGAAAAATCAAGTTGATGCTATTCGAAATGTGAGTGACAGTGAATCCGTGGCGCATTTTCTGAATTCGTCATTATCCAAAGCAGAAATTACCAGAGTGAAAACAGACATTCAAGCTGGGAAAACAAAATTGTTGTATGTTGCTCCTGAATCATTGACAAAACAAGAATACATTGACTTTTTAACGTCGGTGAACATTTCTTTTTTCGCCATTGATGAAGCCCATTGTATTTCAGAATGGGGCCATGATTTCAGGCCAGAATATAGAAGATTGAGAGAGATTTTTGAGAAGATTTCCAATGTTCCTATTATTGCCCTAACGGCAACTGCAACACCTAAAGTTCAATTTGATATTCAGAAAAATTTGAATATGTTGGACGCGATTTTATTCAAATCTTCCTTTAACAGAGACAATTTATATTATGAAATTCGTCCAAAGAAAGACGTTGAAAAAGAAATCATCCGTTACATACGCACCAAAGAAGGAAAATCAGGAATCATCTATTGCTTGAGTAGAAAAAAAGTTGAAGAACTTTCAGAATTATTGCAATTGAATGGGATCAATGCTTTGCCTTATCATGCAGGATTAGATGCCGCAACTAGAGGAAAACACCAAGACATGTTCTTGATGGAAGATACTAGTATCATAGTTGCAACCATTGCTTTCGGAATGGGAATTGATAAACCAGATGTTCGATTTGTAATTCACCATGATATTCCAAAATCATTGGAAAGTTATTACCAAGAAACTGGAAGAGCAGGAAGAGATGGCGGTGAAGGTGAATGTGTAGTTTTTTATAGTTACAAAGACATTGAAAAACTAGAGAAATTTCTACAAGGAAAACCTGTAGCTGAACAAGAAATTGGAAAACAATTATTACATGAAATGGTT
This sequence comes from Crocinitomicaceae bacterium, assembly GCA_041303135.1. Lineage (GTDB taxonomy): Bacteria > Bacteroidota > Bacteroidia > Flavobacteriales_D > Crocinitomicaceae > JAQVCM01. The sequence continues at coordinate 8,373 of JBFYPS010000149.1, forward strand.
TCCTACACTGAAACTTCAGTTTGTAGAAGAAAATACATTCTTCATTATTTTGGTGAACAATTTGATGAAGCAGAATGCAACTGTATGTGTGACAATTGCAAATTCCCTAGAGAACGTTCTGAAGGAAAAGAATATGTTTCATTGCTTTTAGGCGCTGTAACAGAACTTGAAGAACAACAAAAAGCAAAGCATTTGTGCGCATTTATTGCAGGTAACATCACAGCGGACATTAAAAGTTATAGACATGACCAATTACCACTTTTTGGTAAAGGAAATGCAAAAGATGAACATTTCTGGAATGCTGTAATTCGTCAAAGTTTGGTCGGTGGATTTATTACCAAAGACATTGAGACTTATGGAACGATAAAATTGACAGAAAAAGGAAAAGAATTTATTTCAAATCCGACTTCTTTCCTTTTAATCAAGGAAAGAATCTTTACTGGAACTGATGGTGAAGACAATGATATCGTTACTCCTGGAAAAGGAGGTGCGTTTGATGAAGACCTATACCAACTTTTAGTTGATTTGAGAAAATCTATTTCGAAGCAAAAAAATATTCCACCTTTTGTAATTTTTCAAGAACCTTCTTTGAAAGATATGTGTTTGCAATATCCAATAACTTTGGATGAATTGACAAACATCCAAGGGGTTGGAACTGGTAAAGCTGCTAGATATGGAGAACCTTTCTTGGCATTAATTCAATCATACGTTGAAGAAAATGATATTGAACGTCCACAAGATATGGTTGTTAAATCATTGATTAACAAATCAGTTCTAAAAGTTCAATTGATTCAAAACATTGACAGAAAACTTCCATTGGAAGATATAGGAAAAGCACAAGGGAAGAACATTGAAGAAGTAATTGAAGAGATAGAAGGAATTGTTTCATCAGGAACAAGAGTCAATATCAATTATTACATTGATGATATTCTAGATGCTGATAATCAAGAGGAAATTTATGACTATTTCAAAGAAGCTGAAACAGATGATATCATTGAAGCTTACAAGGAATTTGACGGAGATTATACTGAAGAAGAATTGAGATTGATGCGGATTAAGTTCATGAGCGAAATGGCCAATTAATCGATTTTCTCAGAAAAATAAAAAAACCGCTTTTCATTTTATGTTAAGCGGTTTTTAATTTAAAGGAAATTGGAAAAAAAATCATCTAAACAATAGTTGATACTTAAGTCTTATGAAACAATTGATTTTCTTTTTCTTATTTTTGATGATAAACGCAAGATTATTGTCCCAAGAAACTGAGACATTTGAAATTAATTTTGCTCCTACTTTTTTCTCAAAACAATTGAAACTTAATCAGTATTATAAGACAAATCAAGAAGATAGTATTCAAATTACCACTTTTAAATTTTATGTTTCAAATATTGAATTAGTCAATGAAAATAAAATCGTTTGGAAAGTAAATCAAGGATTTTATTTGATCGATATAGAAACAGAAAATTCTCTAAAAATCAACTCTTTAATTCCAAAAAACATTCAATATGACAAAATATCTTTTGACTTGGGAATTGATAGTTTGACAAATGTTTCAGGTGCATTTGGCGGAGTACTTGATCCCACACAAGGAATGTACTGGACATGGCAAAGTGGTTATATCAATCTGAAATTAGAAGGAAATTGTAGTCAATCTTTACAATCAAATCATGAATTTATTTTCCATCTCGGAGGTTACCAAAGTCCTTTCAATACAATCCAAAAGATATCATTTGAAACAAAAAAACAATTAGTGTATCAAGTTGGAATTGAATTGAATAATTGGATTTCAGAAGTTGACCTTGAGCAAACAAAAGCAATTATGTCGCCTCGAAAAGAAGCGATTGAAATGGCAGAAAAAGCAACTAAAATGTTTGTTTTGAAATGAAATATTTTCTCTTTTTTCTAGTGTTTTGGTTGGTCTTTTCGTTTTTCGAGAAGGAAAGCAACTTATTTTATGTACCTAAAAACTGGCCGAAACCTGTTTATAATTTTAAAAACAATCCATTAACAAAAGAAAAAGTGTTTTTGGGAAGAAATCTATTTTATGACCCAATTCTATCTAGAGATAATTCTGTTTCCTGCGCAAGTTGTCATTCTCCATTCAATGCATTCACCCATGTTGATCATAATTTGAGTCATGGAATTGAAGATCGGATTGGCACAAGAAATTCTCCAACTTTGATGAATTTGGCTTGGCATCAGTCTTTTATGTGGGACGGCGCAATCAATCATTTAGATATGCAGGCGTTGGCGCCAATTAGCCATCCAGATGAAATGAATGAAAAAATTGAAAATGTAGTTCTAAAACTAAATCAAAGCAAAAAATATAAATCCTTGTTTTTTAATGCATTTGGAGATAGTATCGCCACTGGTGAAAAAACATTGAAGGCCATTTCTCAATTTATGTTGACGTTAATTAGTGCCAATTCAAAATATGATTTAGTAAAACAACACAGCGCCAAATTTACGATTCAAGAAAAAAATGGATATAAATTGTTTCAAAAACATTGTGCAAGTTGTCACCAAGAACCACTTTTTACAAATCTACAATTTGAAAATAATGGATTGAAAATAGATCCTAAACTCAATGATGTTGGAAGAATGAAAATTTCGCAAAATCCAAAAGATTCTATGAAATTTAAAGTTCCTACATTAAGAAATATCGAATTTTCTTTTCCATATATGCACGATGGAAGATTCAAAAAGTTGAATCAAGTGTTGAATCATTATACCAATGAAATTCAGAAAAGTTCGACATTGGCAGAAAGTCTTCGTGATCCTATCGTTCTAACTTCCAATGAAAAAGTGGATATCATTGCTTTTCTTTTAACCTTGTCGGATAAAGAATTTCTTTTTAATCCAGCACATGGTTTTCCGCGTGAAAAATAATTTTGAAGGAAAAATAAAAATTAAACATCTAATTTAAATATCAAGCAAATGAAAGCTTGAAAAACAAAAATCGCTTATGAAAAAAAATATTATTGTTGCTTCCCTCCTTTTTGTGGGATTTTATGCAAACTCTCAAACGAATCCTGCCATTCTCTCTTGGTTGAGAAATACAACAGGAACGTTAGGAAGACATTACGTAGCAGGTAATTCAACTGCGATAAATGATGCTGATTCAGTGAATGTTAAACACGTTTTATATTCAACCACAAGCGTTTACATTAAGACAAATGGAATTCCATCTTTTGTAACAGGACCTTTTCAGGATGGAAATCCTTCCTTCACAACAACACAAAATGCCATTTTTAAGCTTCCTTTAACTCCAGCGCAAAATACAGGAACTCCCACAGCAACAACTGGTGGAAATATTGGTCTTTTTATCAACGGGGTTGCTTTATTTGATTACCGTGATGGTGTTGCTTGGAATACAACAACTAACGCGTTGTGCGGAGGCCCAGGAAATCCTCCTTGTCCAGGCGGACCACAGACAACACAAGCATGGAACCGAGATGCAGTATTAGCTGAAAAACCAGGATTTGATTGTTCAAAAGGACACCCAGCGATGGGAAATTATCACCATCATCAAAACCCAAGTGCTTACAACTTGGATTTGAATGTGATTTCAACAGTTTGTACTTTATATGCTGCTGAAGGATTGTATGCAATTGACAGCACGCAACATTCTCCATTAATTGGATTTTCATATGATGGTTTTCCGATTTATGGCGCTTACGGATATAAAAATGCTGATGGAACTGGTGGTTTAGTGAGAATTAAATCTGGATATCAATTGAGAAATATTACTACAAGAACGACTCACGCAAATGGAACAGACGTAGCAGACGGACCAGCTGTAAGCACAACCTATCCTTTGGGTTATTTTAGGGAAGATTATGAATTTGTAACGCATTCAGGTCAAGAAGATTATTTGGATGAACACAATGGAAGATTTTGTGTAACACCAGAATATCCAGCAGGTATTTATTGCTATTACACAACGGTTGATGCGAATTGGAATTCATATTATCCTTATGCAGTTGGACCAACTTTTTACGGAAATGTGACTGCTTCAAAAGTTACCACGATAACGGAACAAGTGACTGAATATACTGGCGGTGCCTCTGGAATCAATGAAGTTTTGAATAACAACCAATTTAATATTATTCCAAATCCAGCGAATGATTTAGTCGCGATTCAACTTCTTGGATTAACCGATTCAGATATACAAATCGAATTGTTAGACTTGACTGGAAGAAAAATTCAAACTTCAACGATTTTACAAGGAAGCACCATCGCATTTTTTGACACAAGCAAATTATACAATGGAGAATATATCGTAAAAATTTCAAATGGAAATTCAGTAATTTCTAAGAAATTGATGATTGTAAAATAGCTAAAAACAATACTTTTGTAAATCAAGTATTCATTCAGTTGGGTACTTGATTTTTTTTGGAATAAAAATTGGTATCCTCAGCAAAAACAAAGATGAACTTTCAAATTCGTACACTATATTTTTTCCTTTTAACATTGCTTATTACTATTTCAAGTTGCACGGTTGAAAAACGTTTGCATTTTCCAGGACATACAATTAGATGGAATTCTTCAAAGAATGTTAATCACTTAGAAAACGAGAAAATATCAGAAGTTTCGCCTGAAACAAATTCAATTAAATCTACTGAAGAAAATATAAATTCTGCAGATGTAAAGCAAGTATTAAGGGAAGAATATCTGTCAGCTGAGACGAATTTAATTCAAGAAAAAGTAGACAAATTTATCGAGAAATCTAACTTCGATCAAAAAGTTGAAAAATTGAATGGCATCAAAAACAAAGTTTCAAAAAGTAAATTTTTGAAAAAGAATTTTCAATTGAAGTCCACAAAATCTGAAGTTAGACCAGATAACGACAGGTGGGGATTTTTGGGGTCAATACTTGTAGGAGCATTAGTTGCTTTGGCGATCATCATCGTTGTGGCTTTATTAGTAATTTGGCTACTTTCGATGCTTCCTCTCGCAACAGCAAAAATTATTGGAGGAATATTACTCGCTGGTCTATTGCTATTTTTCATATTGTCCTAAAAACAAAAAAGTACAAATCAATTTTTACTTGATTATCTTTAACCCAAAATAAAATTCCATGAGCAAGATTTTAATCATCGATGACGAAAGAAGTATTCGCCGAGCATTGCGTGAAATATTAGAATTTGAAAACTTCGAAGTGCACGAAGCAGAAAATGGCAAAGAAGGTTTGGAGAAAATTCAATCAACTACCTATGACATCATTTTTTGTGACATCAAAATGCCTTTGATGGATGGAATGGAAGTCTTGGATGAAATTCAAAAAGCGAAAATTGATGTCCCAGTCATTATGATTTCAGGACATGGAAATATTGAAACAGCTGTTGATGCAATTAAAAAAGGTGCTTTTGACTTTATCGAAAAACCGCTGGATTTGAATCGAATTTTGGTTACCATTCGAAACGCCAAAGACCGTTTGTTTTTGGTTGAGGAAACTAAATCATTGAAATCAACTGTTAAAAAGTTCAAAGGTTCATCAATTATTGGCGAAACAGAAGGCATAGTGAAAATCAAGGAAATGATTGAAAAAGTCGCTCCATCTGATGCACGTGTTTTGATCACTGGTGGAAATGGAACGGGGAAAGAATTAGTTGCTAGATCTTTACACGACAATTCAAACCGCAGAAAAATGGCTTTCGTGGAGGTAAACTGTGCTGCAATTCCTTCGGAATTAATTGAAAGTGAACTTTTTGGTCACGAAAAAGGCGCATTTACATCCGCAGTAAAAGACAAAAAAGGAAAGTTTGAATTGGCAAGTGGCGGAACTTTATTTTTAGATGAAATTGGTGATATGAGCGCTTCTGCACAAGCGAAAGTGTTGCGTGCGTTACAAGAAAATGTGATTCAACGAGTTGGTGGTGAAAAAGACATTAAAGTGGATTGTCGCGTGGTGGCAGCAACAAACAAAGATTTGCGCAAAGAAATCGAAGAAGGAAGATTTAGAGAAGATTTATTCCACCGTTTAGCGGTAATTTTGATTCATGTTCCTTCGTTGAACGACCGTAAAGAAGATATTCCATTGTTGGCAGAACATTTTTTGACGATGGTTTGCGCTGAACATGGCGTAACTAGAAAATCGTTTTCAGATTCTGCTTTGAATCAACTAAAAGTGACTGATTGGACAGGAAATATACGTGAATTGCGTAACATCATCGAGCGATTGGTGATACTTTGTGGACAGGAAATCAGCGGTGATGATGTGAAGATGTTTGCCAATCCGAAAGCGTAATTACATACTTTTTAGCAATTCAGCTAATTGTTGCGTTGTCGCTTTTCTTTCAAATTCACTTGGACTTTTCAAATCAGTTTTGATTTTCAAATTTCCATTCAAAGCATCTTGAATAAAATTGAAAATTTCCATTTGATTTTCAGGTAAAAAAACTTTTCCTTGCGTGTAGTTTTTTACTAAATACCCAGCGTCGCTTTCAGGATTAAAGACGCCTAAAATTGGTTTCTTACAAGCCGCGTATTCCAATAATTTTCCTGAAACAAAAATGGAAGAGCCTTCATAAACAGGCAAACAAAGCAGAAGTAAATTTGCACTTTTCATCAAGGACAATGCATCTGAATGAGCAATGATTCCATGGTAATGAATCAGAACATTTTCACTTTCCAACGCTTTAAAGTCTGCTAAAACATCTGCTTCAATGTTGCCAGCAAGATTTATTTGAAACTTTCTGCTTTCATCCGTTTCTTTGATTTTATTGAATGCGGAAACGATTGATTTGTAAGGATAATTTGCACTCAAAGTTCCTACATAAGCGATTGTAAAGATATTGTTTTCAATCACTTTTGCATTTGAAATTTTTGTTTCATCAAATCCGTTGAAAATAAATTTGACTTTGTCTTTATTGTGATCAATTTTTGATTGCAACAATTTTTGCATGGATGGACCGACGGTTAAAACCAAATTAGATTCTTGCAAAACATCCAATTCCATTTTTTTGTCCTTAGCTTCATTTGATTTGGTGCGTTTGAATAAATCGTTGTAATACACTTCCGTCCATGGATCACGAAAATCTGCAATCCAGCAAACATTTGGCATCAATCTCTTTAGTTTTAGCCCAACTAAATGTGTTGATTGTGGCGGACCAGTCGTGATTACAAAATCAAATTTTTCTGTTTGAAGCAATTGTTTTGCCTTTTTGAAAGCGTAAGGATTCCAGCCAACGCGGGCATCAGGAATGAAATAATTGGCTCGAATAAAGCGCGCCATCTTATCCATGATTCCCGGTTTTTTTCCTCCAACATTTCCTTGTGGAATGCTCTTTTTTGCATTTCCACTTTTCAAAAATGAGTACAAGCGAATTGGTTCCAGCGTGCTTGTTTTGAAAGTACGAATGTGTTCAATTTCTTGCATTAAACTTTCATCTACACTGCTGTAAGAAGCTTGTTTTTCATTTACAGTGATGACAGTTGGTTCAATTCCAAATTCACCTAGATATTTCGCGAAATACATCCATCTTTGAACTCCCGAACCACCACTAGGCGGCCAATAATACGAAATGATGAGTGCTTTCATGAAAGTTTAGAATTAAATCATTCCAACAACTTCTGAAATGGCTTTGTCTAAGCCAGCAGGATTTTTTCCACCGGCAGTTGCGAAAAAGGCTTGACCTCCACCACCACCTTGGATGTGTTTAGAAACCTCACGGATGATTTTTCCAGCATCGAGATTCTTATCAGTGACAATTTGATCAGCGAAGATGATTGTGATTGAACATTTATCACCTTCAACTCCACCTATAACAGCAGCAAAATTCTCAACTTCACCTTTCAATTGATATACAATGTCTTTGATGCTTCCAGCGTCCAAATTGATTTTTTCAGCCAATAAATTGACCCCATTTTTACTGGTTATTTTGGCTTTTAAATCCGCTTTCACCAACATTGCTTTTTCCTTTTGGAATCCTTCGATTTGTTTTTGAAGTTGACTGTTTTTCTGAATCAATTCTTCAATAGCAGCTTTCAAATTTTTTGGATTTTTCAAAATACTACTGATTTCATCCAATGAATCCGCTTTTTTGCGCAGTAAATTTTCAGCTGTTTTATTGGTAATCGCCTCAATTCTTCTTATTCCTGCCGCAACAGCTGTTTCAGTAGTCAATTTGAACATGCCAATTTTCCCTGTGAAAGGAACGTGTGTACCACCACAAAGTTCGATGGAGTTTCCGAATCGAATTACACGTACATTATCACCGTACTTTTCGCCAAAAAGTGCCATGGCTCCCATGTTTTTTGCTTCTTCGATTGGTAAATTTCTGTGTTCATCTAATTCAATATTGGCGCGAATTGCGTTGTTCACAAGTGTTTCAATTTCGATCAATTCCTCATCAGTTACTTTTGAAAAATGAGAAAAATCAAAACGTAAATAATCAGCGCTTACAAAAGAACTTTTTTGTTCAACGTGCGTTCCTAACACCGTGCGCAATGCGTGTTGTAACAAGTGTGTTGCAGAGTGATTTGAAGCTGCCAACTCACGTTTTTCGATGTTTACATGTGCATCAAATTCTGTGGTTGGATCGACTGGTAATTTTTCAGTCAAATGTATAATCAAATTGTTCTCTTTTTTGGTGTCAAAAATGAACGTTTTATTTCCATTGTGCTCAATAAATCCACTATCACCCACTTGTCCACCTCCTTCAGGGTAGAACGGCGTTTGATTGAAAACCAATTGATAAAAAGATTTTTGCTTCTCGCTTACCTTTCTATATTTCACGATTTCAATTCTCGCAACCAAGTTGTCGTATCCAATAAATTTCTCTTCTGAATCCGTTTTCAAATTTACCCAATCATCTGTTTCGATAGCAGTTGCAATTCTTGAACGATTTCTTTGTTCTTCTAATTTTGCTTCAAATTCAACCTCATCAATAGATAGATTATTTTCTCTTGCAATCAAGGAAGTCAAATCTACAGGAAAACCGAAAGTGTCATACAATTCAAAAACAGCTGCACCATTTAAAATTGGATTTTTTGTTTCTCTTGCATGCACCATCAATGCATCCATTCTTTTGATTCCATGTTCCAATGTTCTGAAAAAGCTTACTTCTTCTTCAAAAATCACTTTTTCAATGATGTCTTTTTGCTTCAATAATTCTTGAAAAGGATCTCCCATTTCTTTGCCTAAAACGACAGAAAGTCCTGATAAAAATGGTTCTTTCAAGTTCAACGTTTGGTAGCCGTAACGAACTGCTCTTCTCAAAATTCGACGAATGACATATCCAGCACCAGTATTTGAAGGTAATTGTCCATCAGCGATTGAAAAAGCTATTGCACGAACGTGATCTGCAATGACGCGCAACGCAATGTCTGTTTCTTCTTTTTCTCCGTATTTGAAACCGGAAATTTTCTCCATGTGGCGAATCAACGATTGAAATAAATCAGTGTCGTAGTTCGAAGTCTTTCCTTGCAAAGCCATCGCTAAACGTTCCAATCCCATTCCAGTGTCTACATGCGTTGCTGGCAAAGGCTCCAAACTTCCGTCTGCTTTTCTATTGAATTGCATGAAAACGTTGTTCCAAATTTCAACTACTTGTGGATGATCGTTGTTGACCAAAGTCAAACCATTCACTTTTTGACGATCTTCCAATGGACGAATATCCACGTGAATTTCAGTACAAGGTCCGCATGGTCCAGTTTCACCCATTTCCCAGAAATTATCTTTTTTAGAAGCTAAAATGATTCTATCTTCTGCGATGAAACGTTTCCAAATGTCAAAACTTTCTGTGTCTTGTGGAACGCCATCTTTTTCATCACCTTCAAAAACGGTTACATACAACTGATCTACAGGAATTTTATATACATCAGTCAATAATTCCCAAGCCCACGAAATTGCTTCTTCTTTGAAATAATCTCCAAAAGACCAATTCCCCAACATTTCGAACATTGTGTGGTGATAAGTGTCCACTCCAACTTCTTCTAAATCATTGTGTTTTCCCGAAACGCGCAAGCATTTTTGTGAATTTGCCACTCGTCTGATACTAGGAACACTATTTCCTAAAAAATAGTCTTTGAACTGGTTCATTCCAGCGTTTGTAAACATCAAAGTTGGGTCGTTTTTTACAACCATAGGAGCTGAAGGAACGATTTTGTGTCCTTTTTCTTCAAAAAAGCGGAAAAAATGTTGGCGTATTTCGTGAAGTGTCATGAATATAAAGTGTTATTATTCAATAAAATAAATTGAATAAAAAGATAATTTAAAATTTCACAACAAAGTTAGAATTTTTGACTGAATTTCAGGGGAAATCAGGACGTAAAATCAAGGAAATAAGTGATTTTTCAATTCAAAAATTGAAAAATTGGGATTAAAAGACAAATTTTATAGTCTAGTTCGAACTAAATCTTCCAAACAATCAATGAATCTTGGATGGTCGTTAGAACTTGGCACTAATTGCACTTTTTCGCCTCCATGTTCTTCGAAAATCTCTTGGTACTCATCGCCGATTTCAATGATGGTTTCAAGGCAATCTGCCACAAAAGCTGGACTGAAAGCCAGTAATTTTTTAGCTCCCTTTTTGCCTTGTTCTTCCACTATTACATCAGAAAAAGGCGTCAACCACTTTTTGTCTAAACGCGATTGAAAGCATACTGTATAATCTGATTCTTTGAGTCCTAATTTCGCAGCAATTAAGCGAGTTGTAGCGTATGAAGTTGCTTTGTAGCAAAATTTATTTTCCTCATTGATTGTTGTTTCACAAGGTTGATCTTCACACAAACCATTATCGTAAACTTTATCAACTTGTCGCTCTGGCAATCCATGATAAGAGAACAAAATATGGTCGTAGTCGTCTAAATTGAAAGCTTTTGCTCTTTCAACAATTGAATCGATATAGGCAGGATGATCGTAGAACTGACTAACAATCTTGATTTCAGGAATTACCCACCATTTGCGAATCAAATTCATGGCTTTTTCAATTGCAGAACCTGAAGAGGCACTCGCATATTGAGGAAAAAGTGGAATGATAATGATTTGCTCGTAATTGGCTTTGTGCATGCGATCCAACACCACATCCATCGAAGGATTTTGATACCGCATCGCCATTTCGACAGTGATATTGTCGTTTTGTAAACGCTCTGACAATAATTTTTGAACTGATTGTGTATAAGTCAATAATGGAGAAACACCATTTCCATGTTCCCACAACTTTTTATAAATCTTCGCAGATTTGGGCGCTCTGAAAGGAACGATGATTCCGTTGACCAACAATTTTCGAGCTAACCATGGCAAATCAATGACTCTTGGGTCATTTAAAAATTCACTCAAGTAAGTTCTTACATCTGAGGTTGATGGACTGTCTGGAGTTCCCAGTTGGATCAATAAAACGCCTGTTTTTTTCATTCTTTAAAAATAAGTATCAGACCTCAAAAAGAAATCTGATACTGTAACAAAATTATATCGAGAAAGTTTTGAAACTTAATTTATACATGTAACGCTCTAGCAGCAGTTGCATCTAAAGCAGCTTCTTTGATCGCTTCAGAATATGTTGGATGTGGATGACAAATGCGAGCGATATCTTCAGCTGATGCTCTGTATTCCATTGCTACCACAGCTTCCATAATTAAATCCGCTGCACGTGGAGCGATCATGTGAACCCCCAACACTTCGTCAGTATTTTTATCAGCCAAGATTTTTACTAATCCTTGTGTATCCATACTTGCGCGGGCTCTTCCTAATGCTTTGATTGGAAAAGAACCAACTTTATATTCAACACCTGCTGCTTTCAATTCTTCTTCTGTTTTACCAACTGCAGCAACTTCTGGCCATGTGTAAACAACGCCAGGAATCAAATTGTAATTGATATGCGGTTTTTGTCCTGCGATTAATTCAGCAACATAAACGCCTTCTTCTTCCGCTTTGTGTGCCAACATTGCTCCGCGAACAACATCACCAATTGCATAAATATTTGGAATCGAAGTTTGTAAATGATCATTTACTTCCACTTGACCACGGTTATTGGCTGTTAAACCAGCGTTTTCAAGATTCAAACCAGCAGTGTAAGCTTTACGACCAACTGCAACTAAACAGTAATCAGCTTCTAAAATAACTTCTTGGTCTTTTTTATTCAACGCAGTCAATTTCACACCTTTTCCAGTGTTTACAACGCTTTGAACTTTGTGTTCCATGTGAAATTTGAAACCTTCTTTTTTCAAAACACGAGTCAATTCTTTCCCTAATGTTTTGTCCATCGTTGGAATAATAGAATCTGCAAATTCAACAACTTCTACTACTGAACCCAATCTAGCATAAACAGAACCTAATTCAAGACCAATAACACCACCACCAATTACCAATAATCTTTTTGGGATTTCTTTCATTTTCAACGCTTCAGTTGAAGTAATGATGCGGTCTTTATCTGGTTCCATTCCTGGGAAAAAGTTTGGTTTAGAACCCGTTGCGATGATGATATTTTTCGCTTCAATCGTTTCTTCGCTGTCTTTTCCTTTGACTAAAATTGAATTTTTAGATGCAAACGAACCCCAACCATTGTAAACAGTCACGTTGTTTTTATCCATTAAAAATTTGATCCCATTGCAAGTTTGTGAAACAACTTCCGCTTTGCGCGCAATCATTTGATTGATGTCCGCTTCCAAGCCAGTAATATTGATTCCGTGCTCCGTAAAATTGTGCTTCGCGTTGTGAAAATGTTCAGAAGAATCCAACAAAGCTTTCGAAGGAATACAACCTACATTTAAGCAAGTTCCGCCTAAAGTATCATATTTTTCAATCAAAGCAGTTTTCATTCCAAGTTGTGCGCATCTAATAGCAGCCACATATCCTCCAGGTCCTGAACCTATAATCGCAACGTCGTAAGTACTCATCGTGTTTAAATTTTTACTTGACAAAGGTAGAATTTCTTTGTGAATTACATGCTCTTTTGAAAGTTAGGTTTTTGCTAAATTGACATAGTTTGTGAAATAGTTAACACTTTAAACCTTGAGCATTAAAACAAATAATCTATTTCTCTGCCCAACCATCTCTATCCAAACTTCTAAACTGAATGGCTTCTGCCAAATGTCCAGCCGTGATTTTGTCAGATTTTTCTAAATCGGCTACTGTTCTTGCTACTTTCAAAATGCGGTCATATGCACGCGCCGACAATCCTAAACTATCCATCGCACGCTTTAAAATTGCATTTCCAGCATCGTCGATTCGACAATAAACACTTAAATCTTTCGAACTCATTTGGGCGTTACAATGAATTCCATCTGCGTCTATGTATCTTTTTTCTTGTAATAACCGTGCTTCAATCACTCTATTTCTGATGTCAATACTTCCTTCATCTGGCTGATGATGCGCCAATTCATCGTAGCTAATTGGAGTTACTTCCACGTGCAAGTCGATTCGATCTAGCAAAGGACCAGAAATTTTGTTCAAATACTTTTGAACGACGCCTGGACCGCAAACACATTCTTTTTCAGGATGATTGTAGTAACCACACGGACAAGGATTCATTGCTGCAATCAACATAAACCCTGCTGGATAATCGACAGTGAATTTGGCCCTTGAAATAGTTACGGTTCTATCTTCCAGTGGTTGACGCATTACTTCCAAAACCGTTCTTTTGTATTCAGGCAATTCATCTAGAAACAAAACGCCGTTGTGCGCGAGTGAAATTTCTCCTGGTTGAGGATAACCGCCTCCTCCAACAAGTGCGACATCTGAAATTGTATGATGCGGCTTTCGAAATGGTCGTTGTGTAACCAAACCAATTTCCTTTCCCATTTTTCCAGCTACGCTGTGAATTTTGGTTGTTTCTAAAGATTCTGCCATTGTCATCGGTGGAAGAATCGTTGGTAAACGTTTCGCCAACATGGATTTTCCAGCGCCTGGAGGTCCGATTAAAATCACATTGTGTCCACCAGCGGCAGCGATTTCAAAGGCGCGTTTGATATTTGATTGTCCTTTAACATCCCGAAAATCGACTTCAATTTGGTCTAATTTCTTCTGAAATTCAGCTTCAATGTCCACGATTGTTCTCTGAATTTGCGTTTTGTGATTCAGAAAATCAACCACTTCGATCAAGCTATCAACCCCGTAAACTTCCAATTCATTTACGATTGCGGCTTCAACCGCGTTGGCTTTCGGCAAAATGATTCCTTTGAAACCTTCTTTTTTGGCTTGAATCGCGATTGGCAAAATTCCTTTCATCGCTTGCACACTTCCATCGAGTGATAATTCGCCCAAAATCAGATATTCTTCCAAGCGCTCGCACAAAACTTGTTCGCTTGCGGCTAAAATTCCGATGGCGATTGGCAAATCAAAGGTTGATCCTTCCTTGCGAATATCCGCTGGAGCCATGTTTACAGTGATTTCCTTTCCTGGAAATTTCAAATCATTGTTTTTAAAAGCCGCTTTGATTCTTTGCTGACTTTCTTTGACTGCGCTGTCTGGCAATCCGACTAAGAAAAAATTTACTCCTTGCCCGATATTAACTTCGATGGTAATGGTCGTTGCATCAATGCCGAAAACGGCACTTCCATAGGTTTTGACTAACATAAAAAGGTATTTTAAAAAATTAAGTTAACTAAAGATAAGAAAAAATATCCTTTCAATACAAACTCAAAGTAAAAAAAGAGAAGTTTAAATTCATTTTCTCATCTTTGTACTCATGAAACAAATGATTATTTTAATGAATCTATTTATTCTGTTTGCTTGCACGCAAAAACAAGCCTTAAAACAGCGTAAAAATGTTTCCAATGATTTGATAAAATACGCTCAGAATTTCAAAATCATACAACAAAAAGGTTTTGTAGAACTTCAAATTGTGAATCCTGAAAACGGATCGGTTGAGCGTGACTTTGCATTGGTTCAAAGAAATTCTAATGTAGAAATTCCGAAAAATTTAGAACAAATTGAAGTTCCATTGAAATCTATCATCACGCTTTCTGGAACCAATATTGGAATGATTGAAAAAATCAACGAATCGGCTAAGATTGTGGGCGTTTCAAATTCGAAATACATTTACAATCCAACAGTTCTGAAAGGTATTAAAAGCAAGGAAGTACTTGAATTTGATGATTTCAGTGTTTTAAATCCAGAACGGGTTTTATTGACTAAATCGAAAATTCTTTTTCACACTGGATTTGAAGGGAACACCACAGCTAATGAAAATAAGCTATCGAAATTGGGTGTTTTGTGTATTCCCAATTACGATTGGAAAGAAAATCATCCATTGGGAAAAGCAGAATGGATCAAGGTTTTTGGCTATTTATTTGGCAAAGAAAAAATGGCAGAAACTTATTTTGAAAAAGTAGAAAAAAACTATTTGCAACTGTCTAAAACTGCAAAATCATTTACAAAGAAACCAACCGTTTTTTCAGGAATGGTTTATGGTGACACTTGGTATATGCCCGCTGGTGAAAGTTTTGGCGCCAAATTATTTGCAGATGCTGGTGCGGATTATGTCGCTAAAAATGAAAAAGGAACTGGAAGCATGTATTACAGTTTCGAACAGGTTTTCAAAAAAAATCAATCTACAGATTTTTGGGTGAATATCGAAGTTCCGACGAAAAAGGAAATGCTCAAATCCAATGAGAAATACCAATATTTCAAAGCGTTTCAAAACAACAACTTATATTCTTATGCGCTTCAAATGAATTATTTCTGGGAAAATAGCGCCGTTGAGCCAGATCGTGTGTTGTCAGATTTGATTCAAATTTTCCATCGAGGTGAAGTGAATGCTAATCCTTTTCATTTTTATCGAAAATTGACTGAATGAAAATGAGTCGAAATGTTGTTACTTGGAGTTTAATAGTACTGCTCTTTGCTTTGATATTTTTGCATGTCAACGGCGGAAGCTTTGGCTTTAACTTAGGAAAAATTTTCAACAGCATTTTTCATTTCGATGTTGATGATCAGAGCTTAATCATTTACCGAGAACTGCGAATTCCACGCACATTTATGGCCGTTTTTGCTGGGATTGGACTTTCGATTGCAGGTCTTCTAATGCAAACATTATTCAATAATCCATTGGCTGGTCCTTCAGTGTTGGGAATCACTTCTGGCGCAAGTTTATGTGTTGCAATCACCATGATGACAGGAATTTCATTCTTCACGTCAGACATTGGAATTGTGATCATTGCATTGATTGGTGCTTTGATTTTTAGTTTGATCATTTTGTTCTTCTCGATGTTTGTGAAAACTCAAATTTCATTGCTGCTAATCGGAATGATGTTGGGAAGCTTTACAAGCGCTTTGATTCAAGTATTGCAAGTTTCTTCGCAAGCAAATCAAATCAAAGCGTTCACTTTGTGGGGATTTGGTTCCATGCAACAAGTGAATTTCAATCAAATTCCGTTGATTTTTGGTGTTTTCGTTGCGGGTGTTTTTGCTTTGATTTTTTTGATAAAACCATTGAATATATTAGTCATTGGAGAAAAGCCTACGCAATTGTTGGGCATTCACATGAAATCTTTTAGAATGCTGATTATTGTGGTAACATCTATATTTGCAGGACTTATTACAGCTTATTGCGGACCCATTTCTTTCATTGGTTTGGCAGTTCCAAACATGGTGAAATTGCTTTACAAAACCCAAAATCATTTACAATTAATCATCGGTTCAGCATTGGTTGGCGCATGCACTTTGCTTTTTTGCGACTTGTTGATTTTATGGATTGAACCTTATTTTGTTTTACCACTGAACGCAGTAACAGCATTAATTGGCGCGCCGGTTGTTGTTTGGATCATTCTCAAAAAGTTCTAGCATGATACAATTGAAAAACGTAGAAATTGGTTATCGTTCAGCACTTTTGAATATCGAAAACCTGGTATTGGAAACAGGAAAATTTTATGCGATCATTGGAAAAAACGGCATCGGAAAAACGACATTTATTCATACGATTTTGGGATTGATTCCAGCAATCAAAGGAGAAATTGAAATCAACAACCAAAACATTCATAGAATTTCAGCCAATCACCGAGCGAAATTGGTGGCGCATGTTCCTTCCAAATTTGAAGGCGTCCAACATTTATCGACAAGAGATTTTATCGCCATGGGTCGGGCACCATATACCAACTTTTTAGGAAAATTGGCTGAGGAAGATTGGAAATTAGTGGATGAAATCAGCGCTGAATTAGGAATTGAATCGTTTTTGCAAAAAGACACTTCAGAATTAAGTGATGGCGAACGACAAATTGCTTATATTGCCAAAGCATTGGTACAAAAAACGCCCGTGATTGTTTTAGACGAACCAACCGCATTTTTGGATTATGCCAATCGCATGTCTGTGCAAAAGTTATTACAAAAAGTAGCTAAAAACGCGAATGTTTGCATCATTCAATCTTCCCATGATTTGGAACTTTGTTTAGAGTTTGCTGATGAAATGTTGATTGTGGAACCAAATAAAAAAACGATTATTCCAATCAATAGAGCGAATTGTAGCAAAGAGAAAGTGATAGAAATAGCTTTCTAAAACGAAAATTTTATTCAAATTTAAAATTCCCATTTTCTTCAAATTTCACTTTCAATTCTGGAATATCTATTCCAGTCAAAAGTTTTATTTGACCAAAAGCACCACCCAGTGAATCCAACACTGGACCACCATTTCCTAATTGTTTGGTTGAAATTACTTTTCCTGAAACAAAAGAACCATCTCGTTTCATTTTGATTTCAAACAAAGGAGCCATTCCACTAATTCCATTCAGATTAAATCTTCCATAAGTGCAAAAATTACCCATGGAATAGGTGATAAATCTTCCTTTGTAATAGTCAATCGCACGTGTCACATGAGGTCCGTGTCCTAGCACAATATCAGCGCCTGAATCAATCACTTTTCTTGCAAATTCATACACATTTCCTCGGTTTTCTTCGTAGAAAATTTCAGTTTTTCGTGTTACATGCGTTTTGGAAGAACCTTCTGCACCTCCGTGAAAGGAAACAATCACAATGTCACACATTTTATCCAATTTAGCAACAATTTCCTGTGCTTGAACATAATCAGTGATTTGCA
>JBFYPS010000150.1:0-2931 GCA_041303135.1 Crocinitomicaceae bacterium
TGTAATTGTTAGTAAATGTAATTCTAATTTGAATTCAGCAACAAAAGCACTTTACAAGCAAAAATTAAAATTCAATCCAGATTCAATTTACTTTTCTGAAATTCAATATGGAGAATTAAAATCATTCAATTCAAATTCAACGCTTTCAGAAACTAAGAATGTATTACTTGTAACAGGAATTGCAAATCCTCTTCCACTCCTCAATCATTTGAAAGAAAATTTTGAAGTCGAATTGATGCAATTTCCAGATCATCATGCTTTCAGTATGGACGATATTCATAAAATTCATAAAAAATTTGATACTTTTGCAAGTGAAAATAAAGCGATTGTAACGACTGAAAAAGATTTCATGCGTTTACAAAGTGAAAGTTTCAAATCTGTGATTGATCAAAAACCTTGGTTTTATCAAAAAATCACAGTGAAAATAGACAGAGAATTAGAGTTTAAAACAGAAATAAACAATTATGTTAGAGCAATTTAAAGAATCAGTAGCTTATATTAAAAGCAAAACTACAGTAGAACCAACAATCGGTATTATTTTAGGTACAGGTTTAGGCGGATTAGTGAAAGAAATTGAAATCATCAATGAAATTCCATACAAAGATATCCCTCATTTCCCTGTTTCTACAGTAGAAAGTCATTCTGGAAAATTGATTTTTGGAAATTTAGGTGGAAAAAAAGTAATCGCGATGCAAGGTCGTTTTCACTTTTATGAAGGTTATGACATGAAACAAGTAACTTATCCTGTTCGTGTTATGAAATTAATGGGAATTGAAAGATTGTTCGTTAGCAACGCTTCAGGTGGGGTAAATCCTGATTTTGAAGTAGGTGAAATCATGATTCAAGATGACCACATCAATTTATTTCCAGCACATCCTTTAATTGGTAAAAATTTCGACGAATTAGGACCACGTTTTCCTGATATGAGCGAACCGTATGATCCAGCAATGATTGATTTGGCAAAAACAATTGCAGCGGAAAATAATATCCGTGTGGCTGTTGGAACGTATGCTGGTTTGACTGGTCCAACTTTGGAAACGCCTGCTGAATACGCTTATGTTCGCGCAATTGGAGCAGATGCTGTGGGAATGTCAACTGTTCCTGAAGTAATTGTAGCCCGTCACATGGAAATTCCTTGTTTTGCAATTTCCATTATCACTGATTTAGGTGTGAAAGGAAAAATCCAAAAAGTGAGCCTCGACGATGTAATTGAAGTTGCAAGTCGCCAAGAGCCAAAAATGACGTTAATAATGAAAGAATTGATTACAAGATTGTAAAACAATGTATTGCGAAAAAAAAGTTTCATTGATTTAAGATTTTAAATTCGCAATCAATCAAAAAATATGGAAATTAGAGATAAATACGAAGTTGTAATAGGTTTGGAAGTTCACGCGCAAATGCTGACAAAATCCAAAGCTTATTCTAACGATGTCAACGAATATGGATCAAATCCAAACACCAATGTAAGCGTTATTTCTTTGGGTCATCCTGGTACTTTACCTAAAATGAACAAAAAAACGATCGAATTTGCTATCAAATTGGGTCTAGCTTGCGGAAGTGAAATTGCGAGAGATCAATATTTTGCTCGTAAAAATTACTTTTATCCTGACCTTCCTAAAGGGTATCAAATCACGCAAGACAAAACGCCAATTTGTACTGGAGGTCAAATTATTATTAAAGGAAAAGAAGGTGACGAAAAATCCATTGGAATCACTAGAATTCACATGGAAGAAGACGCAGGAAAAAGTATCCATGATGTGGATGTTTTTGATACTTTGGTTGACTTAAATCGTGCTGGTGTTCCTTTGTTAGAGATTGTTTCTGAACCAGATATCCGTTCTTCACAAGAAGCTTATGACTATTTAACTGAAGTTAGGAAATTGGTTCGTTACCTTGATATTTGCGACGGAAACATGGAAGAAGGTTCGATGCGTTGCGATGCAAACGTTTCTGTTAGACTACACAATGCGCCAGAATTTGGCACAAAAGTGGAAGTAAAAAACATGAACTCCATCAGAAATGTGCAACGTGCTATTGAATTTGAAGTGACACGTCAAATCGAAATGTTAGAAAAAGGTGAAACGATTTCTCAGGAAACACGTGGTTTTGATGCTTTAAAAGGAGTTACCATTTCTATGCGTTCAAAAGAAGCAGCGAATGATTACAGATATTTCCCTGAGCCAGATTTGCAACCGCTTTTTATCGATCAAAAACAAATTGATTTAATCAAAGGTGAAATGCCTGCGTTGCCAAGAGAGTTATTTCAAAAATATACTTCAAAACTAGGTTTGACAGCTTATGATGCTGGAATTTTGACCGATAGCAAACCTGTTGCTTTGTATTTTGAGGAGATTATCAAGAATACAAAAAATTTCAAAGCTGCAGCGAATTTAGTAATGGGTGACGTGAAATCTTACCTAAATCACAACGGTTTGGAAATGGAAGAATTTCCTGTGGAAGCAAGAACTTTGGCGCAATTGATTCAGTTGATTGAAGAAGGAAAAATTTCTTCAACAGTCGCTTCTCAGAATATTTTCCCTGAATTGACCAAAAATCCAGAGAAAAATCCTTTGGAAATTGCCACAGCAATGAATTTGATTCAAGAATCAGATGAAGGAAGTTTAACTGCATATATCCAGCAAGTTATCGATGAAAATCCCATTGAAATTGCACGTTACATCGCTGGAGAAAAACAATTGACAGGTTTCCTTATGGGAAAATTGATGAAAGTTTCTGGAGGAAAAGCAGATCCAAAACAAGCAAATCAATTGATGCGAAAAATGTTAGATGAATTATCTGCATAAATTTTATTTGAATATGAATAAGTTTTTATTAATCAGTACTTTATTTATCCTTTTTGCTTGTGGTGAACCTGAGCAAAACGCACCTATTGATGGCGCTATCAATGAGGAAGAAAAACTGACAGATTAT
>JBFYPS010000151.1:0-4175 GCA_041303135.1 Crocinitomicaceae bacterium
TGCAACATCAATGGTTTTGCTTGTTCAATTGTTTTCCCTAAAGCGGTAGCCAATTTCCCTTCGTTAATAACAAATTCATCGTATTTATAACAATAATTAAAAATGGCCACCAAAGGATGAACCGTTTCTAGACCTTGCAATTGATCATATAATTTTGAATCATAAAAATTCTTTGATTCCAAGCGAATGATTCTTTGTTCTTGACCAATTTCTCTACCATAAGTCAATTGTAAATCTTCGGCATCTTTGACCCAAGAAATTTTTGGCACATACATATCTAATGCATGGTATGTATCTGAAAATGGCGACTGTGAAATCCCTGATTTCCCGCGTATAAATTCGAAAGTTTTGGTGTCTTTTTCATAAGCAAATTCAAGCCCTGGATGATAAATCGAATCTTTTCCAGCAAAGTAAATAGAGACTTGACTTGGGAAAGATGAAATCTTTTTTGGACTAACAACGACCATTTGAGTATTGACCTTTATAAACGGGGCTCCAGTTCTATATACAATTAATTGAGCAGGCACTGCAATTGTTCCAACCCCGATAAAATCGGCTCCACGCATCGAAAAACCACCAAAATAATCGACGTCTTCGGAAATATTTTTGATTTTCAACCTGCGTTCAAAAGAACTAAATTGTGGATACACTTTATCTTCTTCTCTTGGAATATTGAATGCTCTTTCCTTTAATTGGCCCAAAATTGGTTTTTCAAAATACGGAGTTGTCAAGCTCACTGTATCCACATTCAGATTGGAAGCTTTCATATTGATCGAATAGGAATTTAGGGTCGCTGAAGTTTTATCTTTCGGCAAACCAACTTTCTCCCAATTGATTACGCCTCCTTTACCGTCCCAATCTTTAGCAATCGGATAGAAAGTTCCTTCGCAACCTCTCACCACAATGCTGTCTATATATGGAGTTGATTCTCGATTCTTTCCATCATTGTCAACAACACACATCAATTTTCCACCTTCAAATTTGATAAAAGGCTTGTCAGTATAATTGAAAGTATAAGTTCCACCTTTGTATAACCATTTAAAGTTAGATGATTCACTCAATTTGCTTTCCGAGAAAAATCCAGCTGAAAAATCAATGAAATCCTTGAATTTACTAATGTTTTTTGCGTCCAACATTTTATCAACGGAACTGTGCCAAGCTGAGTAACTTGCGCTACTTTGTTTGGCCTTGATGAAAGAATAAACTGAAAAAACGTAGTTAAAAGTTTCAGGATAATATTTTAACTTTTTTACTTCCATCAAATTACATGTTTCGACCATTTTTTCAAAATAGTTATCTGGAAAATCTTTCGTTTCCAACAACATAGGTTCCAACTGCTTATTGATAAAATTCATGTCTTTTGAAGTTGCCGACGAAGCCAATAAATTTTTCAATTCTTTGACAAACTTTTCTCTGTTATTCGGAAAAGTTTGAGAAGTTGCATAAAATGAGAAAAATAATACCGACAAAAATAAACCCACTTTTTTGAATGCGTTTTTCGGTTTAAGATTCATAGAATCATTTTCTTTTGAAGTAAATATTGTTCTCATTCTCAAACGTTTTAAATTAATATCTAACTTTATTGTTGGTTTTTGATCAAAATCAAAGCTGCCCAAGTTTCTTTATTCAGCACTTTTTGCAAGGTCAAATTTTCCACTTTCGCGGCCTCAACCAATTCTTCAACATCCGTTTCAAAAAAACCGCTCAACATCAACATTCCTCCTGCCTGCAGTGATTTTGAATATTGATTTAAATGACTTTTTAAAATGTTTTTATTGATGTTTGCTAAAATCAGGTCAAATGATTTTCCTTCGATTAAATCAATATCTCCATGCAACGCTGTGATTCCTTTCGCACCATTGCGTGCAGCATTTTCCTTGGTGTTTTCAACCGACCAATCTTCAATATCTATGGCTAAAATCTTTTCAGCGCCCAATTTTTCAGCTAAAATCGCCAAAACACCAGTTCCTGTTCCCATATCGAGCACATTTTTAGGAACTGTTGGTAAATCCAACAATGCTTTCGACATCATCCAAGTAGTTTGGTGATGACCTGTACCAAACGACATTTGCGGTTGAATTTCCACAATGATTCCTTTGGCTTGCGATTTGTCATGAAAAGGCGCCAAAATGGTCATTTTATCTTCAACCTCAACGGGTTGAAAATCTGCTTCCCAAAGCGCATTCCAATTCTGTTGCGGGATAATTTTAGATTCAAAATCAAGTTCAAATTCTTCGTTGTCGGAGGCTAAAATGGATTCTTTAATGGCGTTTTCTAAATCAATTTCAGTGACCTGCGCATACGCCAAAACACCAGTTTCTGTATCCACAAAACTTTCAAAACCAAGTTCTGCCAATTGTGAAACTAAAATTTCCGCCCAAGGATCGCGCGGTTGAATATTGACTGTTAACTCTAAATAATCCATTAAAAAGATTTTGCAATTTGTAAGAAATCGTTGGCTTTCAATGCTGCACCTCCAATCAAACCTCCGTCCACATTCTCGCATGCGAATAACTCAGAAGCATTGGAAGCGTTACAACTTCCGCCATATAAAATTGAAATTTTTTCAGCGGTACTTTTTCCGTATTGTTTTTCGATAAAACCACGAATCGACACATGCATAGCTTCCGCTTGTTCGCTGCTTGCCGTTTTACCAGTTCCAATCGCCCAAATTGGTTCGTAAGCGATTATAATTCGCTCCATGGCATAATTTGACAAATGAAATAAACTTTCAATCAGTTGTTCTTCCACATAGTAATCTTGTGCATTCATTTCCCTGATTGACAATGGCTCGCCACAGCAAAAAATGATTTTTACATCATGTTGCAAAGCTGCATCTACTTTTTCTTTCAAAAAAGCACCGTCTTCATTGAAATACATTCTTCGTTCAGAATGTCCAATCAAAACGTATTCAGCGCCTAAATCTTTGACTTGCGTGATTGAATTTTCACCCGTAAAAGCACCACTTTCAGCTGGATGAAAATTTTGAACACCCAATTTCAAGTTCCCCTCCAATTTATTTAAACTATCTAAGTAAACAGTTGAAGGAAAAACAATTAACTCAACTTCATTGGCAGAATTTTGTGTATCAACTGACTGGTAAAGTGCTAAAGCTTCACTTTTTGTCAAATTCATTTTCCAATTTCCTGCAACAATTTTCTTTCTCATTATTTTTTATTTAAAACATGTTTTTGAATCCAATCAAATTTGGGCAACGAGCGAAAAGCGTATTTTCCTTTCACAACTCCTTTTTGAACAATCATCAGCGAAGGATTAGATCTCGAAACGGCTTTCAATTCTGTTGGATCATTCGTAAAAACTGGAATTTCAAAACTGTTTTTCTTTCTCCAAGCATTGATATCTTCTCTCGTAGCACTTGTAATCATGATGAATGGAATTTTCTTGTATTTCGCTTGCTTATACAAAGTTTTAAATGATTGAATATCTTCAAAATCAGCTGTCAACAAATCTCTTGAAAATACAATAAAAATGGTTGGCGCATCCAACATGTAATCTTTGATAGAAATTTCAGCCAAATCAGGATTCGCCATTTCTATTTCTCTGATAATTCTGTAGCTTGAAGTGTCATAATCATCTGTATTGTAAGCATCTTGCGCAACTCCAATCTCTGTTTGGTATGATTTATCCAAGAGTAAATACCCAGGAATCATGCTGCCAGTCATTTTATCTTTGATGAATTTCAAACTCAATTCAGCTTTTCCTACTTCAGATGCAGCGATGATTGGATTAAACTGTTGCGTAATAGATGGCAATTTGGTTGGAATAATTTCCTTTGTTACCATCGTGTCATATTTCCAAGTTTCGGTCTTTTCCCAAATTTTGGAATTGATATATTCTTTACTGCTTCCGTCAAACTCTTTGGTTTCGCCATTTTTGATGTTTTTGTACACCAACATATTCAAGTATTTTCCGTTTATTCCATCGTTCATTTTGGCTTTCAAATCTGAACCCACTGAATATGGACGGTAATCTTTGATTGGTTCGTAGCGTAAAACATACGTTGTCATGATTGTACATAAAATGGTTACAATCAAAGCACTTCCCCAATGATTTCCTAAGTATTTTCCGCCAGCTCTCAAAATCCACAAAGCACCCAAAATGGCAACAATGCTAAACATCAATGGGAAATACCAACCAAAAACATAAGAGAAAAA
>JBFYPS010000152.1:0-16674 GCA_041303135.1 Crocinitomicaceae bacterium
CTATTAGAAACTCAACTGGTGAAACGATTCCATTCGCAAAAATTAAAGTTCAAAATACCATCCATAAAACAACAGCCAATAAAGATGGATTTTATAAAATCACCTTAAGACGTGGTAAATATTCTATCGATTTTTCAGCAATTGGCTATGAATCTAAAATAGACACAATTGTTATTTCTAATGACAATCAAACGCACGACGTCGTGCTTTCAGAGTTGACAAATGTATTGGATGAAGTAACAGTCTCAAGTTTAAGCAAACGAGAACGAGGCAAAGAAATCATGCTTCAAGCGATTGAAAAAAGACCTTTTTATCAAGATTTACTATCAGAATTTAGTTGCAATACTTATTGTTTATCTACCTTAAGACAAGATAAATACGATACAATCTTCAAAGATTCTGTAATTGGTAAACAGACGGTTGAAATGATTGAATGGCGCGCAAAATCGTTTTATGAAAAGCCAATTCGTTTCAAAGATGAATTTTATGCCTACAATGATTTTAAAGACAATTCTTCAAATTATAACGAAGTTAGTTTTAGTGTTGATATTGAATCGAATCCTGTATTGGCTCCTCAGGGGTCTGCAATTTCAAGTAATCCGTATTTGTTTGTAAACGGAATGAAAGAAGCACATTTTTCATTGCTTGATAACACGATTGAAGCACCCCGATTGACTCAAAATCCATTGATTTCTCCTTTGGCATTTAACGCGATGTTGTTTTATGCTTTTTATCTAGAGGAAACTTTTTCTGACAGTTTGCAACGATTGGTTCATGTGATTTCAGTCAAACCAAAATTCAGTTATGAAGCACTTTTTGAAGGAAAAATCTGGATTCAAGACAGCACGTGGGAACTGGTTTCTTATGATTTAGAAGTAAATCCAGGTGTATTAATTTATTTCAAAAAAATCCGAATAAAATCTGATTATCAACATTTAGGTGAGCGAATTGTACCAGTTACTAAATCTTTTATTTATACCATCAAGGAAGGAAAAAAATTAATAGAAGGCAATGTAAATTTGAGTCAATCTGAATACAATTTTGATAAAATCGAGAAACCGAGTAAATTTTGGCTTGAAACAAGCAGTTTTGATGAAAAAGCATTTGACAGAGATTCCAGTTACTGGGAGAAAAATCGTCCTTTCAGTTTGAATAGCATTGAGCAAGATTATATCCACAAGCAAGATAGTATCATCAACTACCATGAAAGTGACGAATATTTGCATGAACAAGACAGTATTCGTAATAGAATTTCCTTTGTTTCTGTTTTTTTCAACGGAATTGGTCACGTAAATTCATTCAAAAAGTACAGTTTTACTTTTAATCCATTGGTCTCGCAAGTGATTCCTTTTGGAGTTGGCGGATATCGACATCGCTTGCAATTTGTTTACCGCAAGGAATTTAAAAACGGGAAATATTTCACTGTAGAACCAGATTTAGATTATGGTTTTTTGAATAAAGATTTGAAGGGAGGAATTGGAGGCACATTTATGTACAATCCGTTGAACTTTTCAAAAGTCGGATTTGAAATTGGCGATGTGTATGATTTTGTGACAAGTAATCAAAATATACAAGGAACATTTGCGCCATCAAATCGGGTTCGAAATAAAAAGATCTCAGCCTCCTTTTCGCGAGAATTGATAAATGGATTGTATTTGAAATCAAGTATTTTATTTTCTGATCGACAATCGATTGATAGTCTAAAATATCCAAGTTGGATTTCCTATTTTGGTAATTTTCAGCAGGCGCAAACTTTTGAGCCCTATCGGATTTTCTTGACAACCATTGATTTGGAATACCATTTCAGACAGAAATATTTCATTCGGAAAAACAGAAAATATGTACTTGGTTCACCTTGGCCAATTATTAATTTGACTTACAAGAAGGGAATACCTTCATTTATTGGCTCTCAATCCAATTTTGATTTTGCTGAATTTCAAGTTCGAGATGAACTAAATTTCAAATCATTCGGAAATTCAGATTTGAAATTTGTAGCAGGAGTTTTTATGCAGAAACAAAACCTTCGAGTCATAGAAAATAAATTTTTTAGACCGTCAGATCGCATCTTTTTTTCCAATCCTGTTAATACTTTGCAGCTATTGGATACTGCATTAAATACATCCAATTCTTATTTTCAATTTAATTTCATTCATCATTTCAATGGTTTTTTCTTGAATAAAATCTGGTTGATCAATCGCTTAAAATTGCAAGAAACAGTCGGCGGAAATTTCCTTTTCATACCAGACGCGAACTTCGCACAAGTGGAGTTTTATGCAGGATTGGAGAGAAGAATCAGAATCAGAAGATCGATTTTCAAAGTTGGAGTTTATGCTGTCACGCAAGACAATAGTTTGTCGAAAGCTTCCATCAATTTCAAAGTGGGCGTGAATTTTTACAATGCTTTTGCGGATAAGTGGGATTACTAAGAAAGATATTATGATTTTAAGATGTTAGGATATTAAGACTTTGGATTTTCGTAAAGTTTTGAGATTATTTTGAAAGTTTGAAGTCTAAATTAAAGTATTAAAGTTGCATAGCAACGTGTCCTAAAATCTTAATATCTTAAAGCGAAGCGTTTCTTCAATGCTTCAATCAAAATGAAAAAACTACTTTTGTACTTTATTTCAATGCAATAAACAATCATTATGAGCAAATTCAGAACCATTTGGCCAACGGAAGATAAATATGTTGAAGTTATCGACCAAAGAAAATTACCGCATGAATTTGTGGTTGTAAAGTTGGAAACATACGACGATGCTGTTGATGCAATCAAAGAAATGATTGTGCGTGGCGCACCTTTGATTGGTGCAACTGCTGCTTATGGAATTTATTTGGCAGTTCGTGAAATGATTGAAAACGAATTAGATGGTTCTTTTTTAGACCAAGCTTTTTCTGAATTGCGTGCTTCTCGTCCAACTGCGGTGAATCTTTTTTGGGCATTGGATAAAATGCGTGAAGCAATGGACAATGCAGAAGATTTCTTGAAAACAAGTTGGGAAGCTGCGGCTGCAATTGTGGAAGAAGATGTTGAAACTTGTCGCATGATTGGTGTACATGGTTTGCCAATTATTGAAGAAATCTCAGCACGCAAAAATGGCGAAGTTGTCAATATTTTGACACATTGCAACGCTGGAATGTTGGGTTGTGTAGAGTGGGGGACAATCACGTCACCGATTTACCAAGCGGTTCAAAAAGGAATCAAAGTGCATGTTTGGGTGGATGAAACGCGACCAAGAAATCAAGGTTCAAATTTGACTTGTTACGAATTAACCCGTCATGAAGTTGATCACACTTTAATTGTCGATAATGCAGGCGGACATTTGATGCAACACGGAATGGTGGATATGGTGATTGTTGGAACAGACAGAACCACACGCCAAGGAGATGTTGCCAATAAAATCGGAACTTATTTGAAAGCGTTGGCTGCCAATGACAACAATATTCCATTCTATGTGGCATTGCCTTCCACAACCTTGGACATGACAATCAACGATGGATTGAAAGAAATTCCAATCGAAGAACGCAACCAAGACGAAGTGAGATACATGATTGGAAAAAATAGCGCAGGAAGTATTGATTCGGTGTTGATTTGCCCTGAAACAACGAAAGCAAGTAATTATGGATTTGATGTAACTCCAGCGAAATACGTAACGAAATTAATCACTGAACGTGGTGTCTGCGATGCTTCGGAAGCTGGTTTGCTGAGTTTGTTTCCAGAGAAAAAATAAGAATTTTTAAAAGTAAAAAAAGCGGAAATCAAACTTGAATTTCCGCTTTTTTTATGAATTAGAATTATCTCAAAATGGTAATAACACCTTGTTTCTCTTGTTCACCAAAAGTGATTTTGTAGAAATAAACACCGTCTGTCAATTTTGCGCCGCTCAAGTCTTTTCCTTCAAAGGGTAGAGAACCTTGTTTTTGCTCATATACAACCGTTCCCCAACGATTCCAGATGGAAAGTGAATAAGGCAAACAAACATTGAAAAATTGATCCATGTCTAAATAATCATTGATTCCATCACCATTTGGTGTAATCACATTCGGGAAATCTTCTGTTGGCGTTGTAAATGAACCAACAATTGAAACTAAAGTTCCTACTGTTGGAGATGGACAACCATTCACTTCGATGTAAGCAGTATAATTTCCTTCATTGTCAAAACTTGATGGGAATTGCAGATTTTGATCTGAACTTGTAAAGTTGTTTGGACCATTCCAGAAATAAGTTGCGTTTGGCGTCGTGTTCATTTGTAAAATCACTTCATCACCAGGACATAAAATAGGGCTATTACTTGTCAAAATCGGAGCTTCAGGAATTGGATAAACGGTCACATCTTGAGTTTGTGAATCTGTGCATCCATTCGCAGTTGTGACAGTCAATGTTACACTAAATGTATTGCTTGTCGCGTAATTGTGTGTAGGACTTGGTGCAGTTGAAGTATTTCCATCGCCAAAAGTCCAGTTATTTTGCGTGATTACATCACCAGAAATGGTTGATTGATTATCAAATAATACATTTGTTCCTAAACAAACATTGCTTGCTGAGAAAATTGCTGTTGGTACTGAATTAACAGTAACCGTTAATGTATCACCTGTTGTACAACCATATCTGTCTGTTGAAGTGACACTATAATCACCAGATTGATTGGGTGTTACTGTTGTGTTTTGCGTTTGTGCGCCTGTACTCCAATCGTAAGCGTAGGGAGAAGAACCTAAAATCGTATTGCCAGCATTTAAGTTAGCTGTTTCTCCTCTACAAATAATTTGATCAGCGCCAGCATTCATTACTGGACAAAGATTTACTTCAATTACTGAACGCGCATTTCCGATTCCACAAGGCAAATCATTCCAAAAACCATCAGGATAAATCTGCACACAATCTTCGTCACCGCCACTATTGTTTGGCTCGCCACCAGCCCAATTCGTATAGGTTACAGGCGATTGATCATACCAAACAAAAGTTCCTTCTGTTGCTTCATCATTGTGTCCAATCCAAATAACATCAGATACAGTATTTAATCCCAAATTAACGAGCGATGAAACGATGCAATCATTTTCAGCTTGAGATTGGATGGAAACCAAATTAGCGCCTAAATTTTGAGCAAAAGTTTGCGCATCAGATCCTGAAAGTGTTTGTTGATTCAAGAAATAAATGCTGCATTCGCTCACACATCCAACCATTTCCACGCAACCTGCCGCGGTGAACGCTGCACGAATTGCTTCGATGTCACATGTGAAATTGTTTGGGAAATTTGGACAACCTTCTAATTGCACGGAAACGTTTACAGTATCAGTGTTTTGACAGTTGTTTGCATTTGTTCCTGTTACAATGTAATTTGTTGATTGAGAAAATGGCGTAAATGGAGTAGCATTGGTAATTCCATTATCCCAAGCATAAGTGTTGGTCAAATCACCTGAACCAGTTAAAGTTACGGTTTCTTCTGGACAAACAACAACGTCTGCACCTGCAATTACAATTGGTAAATCCATGACATTCACAACAACCGTGTCAGAAGCTGTACAATTGTATCTATCAGTCGTAACGATTGAATATAACGTTGTATCTGTTGGCGAAACAGGATTACTTTGTACAACTGGACCATTTGACCATGTATAAGTGTATGGAGAAGAGCCAAATAAAGTATTGCTTGCGTTTAAGTTTGCAGTACTTCCGATACAAACTGAAACATCATTTCCTGCGTTGATTACAGGACAAAGATTGACTTCAATGATCGATTTAGAGTTTGAACTTCCGCATGATAAATCGTTCCAAGTTCCTGGATTTGCTCCTGTTGGATAAATTTGCACGCAATCTTCATTTCCAGATTGATTTGGTTCGCCTGGCGCCCAATTCGTATAAACGATAGGAGATTGATCATACCATACAAAAGTTCCTTCGTTGATTTCATCTGAAAAACCAATCCAAATTACACCTGACTGATTTAGATTTGTCAACGAACTCATGATACAATCGTTTTCTTCCTGAGATTGAATTGATACTAAATTTGCTCCTAAATTCTGAGCAAAAGATTGTGCCTGAGAACCAGTCATTTGTTGTGGATTCAAGAAATAAATGCTACAATCGCTAGAACAGCCAGGCATTTCGATACAGCCTGCGTCAGTCATTGCTTGTCTAATTGCATCAATGTCACAGTTATACAAACTTGGATCTGTACATCCGTAGGGATTCGTGCCAGCTTCACACGGACATAAATCGTCCAAATTAGAAATGCCATCATTGTCAGTATCCAATGCATCGCTTGTTGTTGCATCAGCCACCAATAGCAACCCATAAGGATTTTGATCGCCAGGATTTGCTGAAGGTGAATTGAAAACCAGAACATCTACATAATTTGTACCCACCAACCAAGGACCTTGTAAATTGATATTTAACTGTCCTCCTACCGCATAACTTCCTCCGCTGATTCCTGTGCTATTTCCATTTACAAAAACATCACTAATCGTGTTGTCAGAATATCCGATCAAATCCAACACGTAATTTCCAGCAACGGTAACACTAAAACCATTACAA
The DNA here is from genome assembly GCA_041303135.1 of Crocinitomicaceae bacterium. Classification (GTDB taxonomy): domain Bacteria; phylum Bacteroidota; class Bacteroidia; order Flavobacteriales_D; family Crocinitomicaceae; genus JAQVCM01. The sequence goes on from JBFYPS010000152.1 coordinate 6,530, forward strand.
TCAGCTGGAAGATTGAGTGTTAATCTAAAATATCTATATCCGCTATTGGTATTTGTAGCACAGTTTCCATCTGAACCTGTAATCCAATTTCCATTGTTTACTGGTGCTGGAAGTGTTGTTGGATCTACCCAAGCGCCTGGTGCACAGTTGTTATTAATCAATGTTGAGATATACGTCAAACCCATTGGATTTGGCGGATTTGTGGTGTACCACGGTGATGCCAACCAAAGTGGATCGATTGTATTGGCAGCGCCTTGGCCTGTTGATAAACTCGCAGGATTTGGAAATGTTTGCGCGCTTAATCGATCTGAAAAAATCATCATTAAAATCAACAATACTGTTGATTTAAAAGCAATTTTCCCAATGAAACCTTTCATTGAAATTTTTGAGCGTAATATTTTTTCCATAAGAGTAGTTAGACTTGAAAATGCAAATCAACATTTATTTGATTTCAAAGACTAACAAATGTACAAAATATGGTTTTGAATTTTACATTTAATTCAATCAGATGACTATTTTAAATATCTCAATGAATGAAACTTGATTTCAATTGAATGAAATTCAGCTTTGAGTTTAAAATTCAAAAATAATTCCAATCGTTGGAACAACTGTTTTAGAGTAATTATCTAGTACAACAGGTACACCATTTGATCCATCCAATTTGATTGGATTTCCATCAGTGGTTAGAAAATCGGTGTTGTCCGCATTGCGTTTGAAAGTATAATCGGGAACTCCTTGACTCTTTAAGCCCAAAATATTTTGAATGTCAATATATAAATCCAAAGCCGTTCTTTTGAAATTGATTTTTTTGTCAACTCTAACATCTAATTGATTGAAAGCTTGCAATCGATTTGTGTTCAATAAATTGGTATTCAACGTTCCTGTTCCAGTCAGTAAATAATTTTGTTGAGAAATAGCCAAATCGTACGGTGTGTATGGTGTTCCGCCCGCAAAACGGTATTTCAAGCCCAATTCATATCCTTTTTTGAATTTGTAGCCCAAAGTCGCAGAAAGCAAGTGTCGACTGTCCCAAGAAGAAGGAATCAATTGTCCATTTTGTCCTGCAAATTTGCTTCTAACGAAAGTATAACTCACGACATAAAAGATTTTTTTAATCAACTTTTGTTGCACAAAAATCTCAAAACCAAAAGTTTCTCCTTTTCCATTGCTGATCACTTTTTCGCTACCGATCGATCCAAATTCCGAACCTTGATTTGCCAATGAAACACCACTTGTTGCTGAAACTGGATAATTTGCATATTGTTTGAAAAATCCTTCCACCGTAATTCGCAAAGCTTTGTTAGGTAAAAATTGCGTTCCAAGCACATAATGTGTTGATTGAATGTATTTCATGTCTTGATTGACCAAGTTTCCTGCAACATCTCGATAGCCCAATGAAGTGTAAGTTGGAATTTTATAATAAGTTCCAATCGAAGCGGTTAAATCAAATTTGGAAGTTAAATGGTAAGCTGCAGACAATCTTGGAGAAAGTGTTTTCAATGGATTATTTCCTTCTTTCGTGAATGAATTCATATCCGTTCTTAAACCCAATGAAAGCAATAATTTTTCGTTGAACATATTTTTTGCTACTTGTCCAAATAATCCATATTTGAAAAATTCTGTGGCGCTTTGAATTTCGATAATTTGCGCAGGAACAATCACATTTCCAGCAGAATCAAGCACATTGTTTGAAACTTTGTTGTACAAATCTGTGTTGTATTTGACATATTGTGCGGATACACCTCCTGTGATTTTCCAACCATTGATGTATTTATTGATGTCAAATCGGAATTTATTTTCAATCTCTTGTGAAATCAATTTGAAAGTTCTGTCGGCTTCTATTTGTTCTCCAGTGACAAATTTGTCTAAACTATTGTTGAACATATTTCTAGATAGCGAAAAGTTCATGAATCCTTTTTTGACCTTGCGTCTTAGATTGAAACCTGTTGTATAATTCCATTGATTGATGTAAGGAAGTGAGCGTGTGATAAATATATTTTCTGGTGTTGAATTTTTCGTTGTTGCAAAAGTAAATCGATCGATTGCACCCAAACCAATGGCTGTTAAAGTAGTTTTGTCGTTGATTTTATGCGTCACTTTGTACTGAAAATCATAAAAATTTGGTCGAATCGGCAAATCAATTAATGAGAATAAAAGATCCAAATACGATTTCCTTGCAGAAGCTAAAAAGGTTGTTTTCTTGCTGATTGGTCCCTCAAATGTCAAGACAGCTTCGGTTAAACTTGCACGAACATTTCCTGATAATCTCTCAGGATTTCCGTCACGTTGATTGATAATGAAGGTTGAAGCCAACGCATTATCATATCTTGCATCGAATGCAGACGAACTCAATTTCACATCTTCGATAAACGAAACATTCAAAATTCCTTGCGCACCGCCCGAACTTCCTTGCGTTTGAAAGTGATTTAAAACGGGGATTTCAATTCCATCGAGATAATATACATTTTCATTAGGTGCTCCACCGCGGATAATGATGTCGTTGCGCGCTGCACCTCCAGCGCTAGAACCTACTCCAGGTAAGGTTTGAATTACACGAGAAACGTCAAAATTTCCTCCAGGATTACTTTTGATTTCCTCCGTTGTCAATTGTTGCACCGACAAGGGTGTAATCATATCAGTTGCAACTGCCGATTTTGATTTGTCGTTGGAAATGGTCACTTCACCAATTTCAGTAGCAACTACTTCCATGTCGAAATTGACCACTTGTGCGTTTCCTGAAGAAACAACGATGTTGTATTTGATCAAGGAAACATATCCAGAATAAATTGCTTTGATGTTGTAAGTCCCAACAGGAATTTCCAATTTATAGTTTCCATCGATGTCGGTTTGCGTTTTAAATTCTGTTCCTTCAACGATAATTGTTCCAGGATAAATCGTTTCTTGGGTATTTTTATCTTTTAAATTTCCCAAGATAATTCCTTTCGATTGACCGAATGAAATCAAATGCAACAAGATGATACCGAATGTTAAAGCGTATTTTTTTGACATGTTTCTTTATTTTTTACTTTACAAGAAACAATTCTTTAAAGATTTTGTTCGCAAATTATTTCGCGCTGGACACAATTTTGTTTTGCAAAGTATTGACATCCATTCCGCCGCTTTGTCTCCAAAGGATTTCACCTGCTTGGAAAAGCACGAAAGTTGGAACGCCTCTCACTTTGAATTTTGCAGCAACATCTTGGTTTTTATCGACATCAATTTTGATGATTCTGATTTTGTCGCCCATTTTGTCTTTGAGTTGATCTAAAACTGGCATCATTGTTTGACATGGTCCGCACCAAGTGGCGAAAAAATCCACTAATGTTGGTGTCTCTGACTGAATGATTTCTTGAAATTTGCTCATGTTAATGTATTTTATTGGGATTGAAACTTGTAAATAAATTCATCCAAATCAAGCGGCTGTATCTGAAAGTAATTGGAACTAATGCTAGTAGAACAAAGACAATCAAGCCAAAATACAACCAAGCATCGGCATCTGGATAAATTAAATAGGTCAAGACAAAAGTTGCTACAGAAAACGCTACCGTCATTCCATAACTGACATACATGGCGCCGTACCAAAAGCCATTTTCGATTTCATATTTGTGTCCGCAATGCGCGCACTTTTCGTACATTTTATCGAATTTTTTTGGATTGTAAATCGCACCGCTTTCAAATACATCTCCTTGGTGACAAGCAGGACATTTACCCTTAAAAACGCTGTAAATTTTGTCTTTTAGCATAGTACAAAATTACACATTTCTTCAGTCTCTAAAAGTCAATTTTTGACAAAATTTTGTATGATTTTGGTCACAATAAATCGCAAAAAAAATGGAGATAATTAAATTACCTCCATTTAAATCAATATTCTTAAATTTTAAAAACTTGGCGCACTAATCGTTCTCCATCGTTGCAAAGTAACCATTGCATCTTTTGGATATTTCACGCTGTAGCCCAATTCAACGGCTTTCGTTTCAGTGGGTTGAATGGTCAATTCCCATTTCAATTCGCCCGTTTCAGCATCTTTTTTAGCATTAGATGTTTGCTCTGTAACTACAGTCACGCTTTCGTTTTTGCTGATTGGAATCTGGTCATAAACCACAATTTTGATTGGCACATTTCTGTTGTTTCTCACGGCGATTTCATACAAGTACGTTTCTCTTTTTGAGCTTCCTACAACTTTTTTAGAACTCAATTCTTGTTTCAATTTGCGCATCACAACTACTTTGTTATCACGACCGAATGAAAGTGAAAGTGTATCGCTCACATTGCGCGTATCTACTTGTGAAACGCCTACATAAACACCGCCAAAATACACATTTGTTGGACCAGGAATCAAATCCAAATCTTGCCAGCCTACGATATTGGCAATCAAGAATGCGCCGTTGTCCAATTTTGGGATGGTAACGTGCGTAAAAGTTGCGTCTAAATTCATTTCTTTTACATCAACGCTGTAAGGTTTTCCGTCGGTTGGACAAGAAAATTTACTTTCAATCACAAATTCAGTCGTCAATTCTGAGATTTCAATTTGTTTCATCGAAACCACTGGTTTTTGTACTTTTCGTTCATTCAAACGAGTCAATCCGTCCATTTTCCAGCCCAATTGTTCGTTGTTAGATTGTTCAGCATCTTGGCCTAAAATGTAATTGTCAAAAACACGTTGATTGGCAATATTGAGATTATTTTCAGCTTGTTGTCTGTAAGATTCTTCATACGCTTGCGGCGCGTAATATTCTTTGGATTTCGATTTTCCTTGCATATTTAGATTGTAAAAATCCAAGTACCAAGGTTGTAAATTCGGTTGTGACGCCGACAATTTTGGGTCTGCAGTTGAAAGCACTAAATCAACATTGTCCCAAGCATTTCCGGTGTTGTTGTAAATTTTTGCTTTGTATTTGAGATTGATTTTTTGGTTCAAATCTGTCGCCGATAAATCATAGGTTGCTGCCCAACCACAATCGCTCACCAAATAGCTCAGCGTGCAGTTTGCGTTGATAGCCGCTTCACAATCAATCAACACAATCACTTGGTTACTTCTTTGATTTTCATTGAAATTCAATTCAGTCAGTTGAAAGCGAAGTAATTCAATTTGATTGTTCAAGGTGTTTTTTTCCTTATTGAGTTTGGTGATTTGGCGGTTAATTTCCAAGGTTCTTGTTCTGAAAAATTCCGCAGCTTCCTTGATTTGAGCCACAGTTAGATTTTGATTGTCGCCTTTCAAATCTCTGTTGGTGTTCAAGACTGCCAATTCAGCTTGATAAGAATTGAAAATATCGGTGTTTAATTGATAATTGTCTTTCAATAAATCCAAAGAATCTTTCAATTTCAAGATTTTAGGATTGAATTGTTCCGCTGCCATGAAATCCATTTCAGTGGAAACCGAAACCAATTTGTAAGTTTGGTTGGCGCTAAATTGAATACTTTGAGGATCCGCGAAAGCAGAAATTCCTGAAAAAATCAGTTTATTTCTTCCTTTCAACAATTTGACTTCCGTTGTATGCGTCATTTCTCCAGCAGTCAAGAACAACTTTACTTTCTTGATTTGCGATTTGACGTTGATTTCATTTGGTTTTTGTGTCCATCCGATAAGCGGAACAAACAACAATAAGCACAGTATTTTTTGCATGAGACAGAATTTAATTCTATCAAATGTAATGTTTTTTATTCCAATATAATCTTCCTAGTTGCCACTTTTCCGCTCGCATCCGTAATTTGCACAAAATACATGCTCGCGCTCAACGATTCTCTGTAAATGGTGAATTCAGTTCCCGAAAATGAAACTGATTGCAGTTCTTTGCCAAAGATGTCAAGCAATTGAATTTTCGTATTTGTTTGTGGAATATTGAAAACTATTTTTGCTTCGCTGGTGAAAGGGTTGGGGAAGATATCGAAACCATTTTCCAATTGATTTTCTTCCAAAGAAACGTTGTTTACCATCACACAAGCAGAAGTTTCGGTGCAATTGCCAATCGTAATTTGAACTGCATATTCTCCGACATGTGTTGGAGTGAATGATTGATTCGTTGCTCCAGGAATTATCGCATCTAGATCACAATCAATCCATTGGTAACTTGCACCCGTTTGCTGAGCCGTTAAAATGTTAGAGTTGTTGGTGATTGCAGGATTTATGCTGATGATCGTTAAATTCAAGGTGATTGTACTATCGCAACCTGCGATACTTTGAAAGTAAGTTCCAGACTCCATATAAGACTGGTTGTTAAGTGTATACGTACTGCAGGCGGTTTCATTCAAGGTAATTGCATTTTGACTAATTGTCAGATTCAAAGTAATTGTACTATCGAAACCCAAATAATTTTGAATAATTTGATAGTACGTTCCAGATTCGGTATAGGTTTGATTGTTGAGGGTAAAGCTATTACAAGCAAATTCATTTAAAGTTGAGGTGGTATTAATAACGGAAGTGCATGTAGTATTAATATTTTGACCGTAACGGAAAATTTGGATTGGTGCATTTGCAATTGAGTTATTAAGTAAAGGCACATAAGTAATCACTTGATTAATTATTGTTGTATCCTTGCTAAAGTCGCAACAAAAATTCCCGTTACCATATGCATTATGACAACTTGTATTTCCTAGTGAATCAATTTTATGAAAGTATTCTTTTGCTAATTCTTCGTCAAAATAAGCAAAAATATATCCATTGTCATACGTTTCAGTTACAGCTGAAGACCAATTAAGAGCATTTTTTGAAAACATAACGTTACCAGAAGAGTCAAATTTTACAATTCTATAATCAGTAAATTCACCGCTAATTGATGTTGAATAGGTAATTACATGTCCATCGTGATGTGTGTTTGAAATCGTAAAGATTTCGCCATCGTCATTCTCTGAAAAAAGGAAAGACCAATTCAAGAGATTTCCAATTGTATCAACATTAATTAAGCAAACTCTGTTACCAGTATTATCATCAAAAAATCGACAACCCAAAATAAATCCATCTTGACTTGAAGCTAAACTAGTAGGAAACAATAATTCTCCAGTTTCTGGAATTTTGTAGTTTTTTTTCCAAATTACCTCACCATCTGAATTTAATTTGATAAAGTAACAATTCCAAACAAAATAATAATTGCCGTCCTTTTGAATAATATCAATATTTCCATTATTTGAAATACTAGAATTATAATAGTTTTTACTCCATTCTAGAGTACCATCCAAATTAAATTTATATGCAAATAAACCAACATTTGCCCGCTTTAAGAAGTATAAAAACCCCCCGTCTTCAGTTAGAATTAATTTATTTTGATAAACACTATTTGTTGCATAAGTTACATCTTGAATCTTTTCTGACCATAAAATCTCACCTTCAAGATTTGTACGAACTATTATTGAGTAACCGATTGCAGCAAGATTTGTATCTCTGCAGAAACATGACAAAAGATAACCATTTTCTACATTTTTGATATCAGAAATATTAAGATTTTCTCCGTTTCTTTGGTAATGTTTCACCCAACTTGTATCACCGTATTTGTTGGTTTTCATCAAGCATCCCACATAAAAGTTTGCTATCTTTTTGTAACCAACTAATACAAAACCACTATCCACTGATTGTTTTATAGTACTTGCGATAAATTGATCTTGTTGAAAAGTTGTATTCTTCTCAAACGTAATCTGCCCCACACCATCCAGCGTGAAAAAAAGGAGTAAAAAAGGAAGTAGTAATTTTGTCATCATCAATTAAATTAGGTTTTCTAGTTTAAATGTACTGTTTTTATTTCTTGTTTTAGCACCAAGAGATTTTGGTTTAGCAAGTTCAAATATACAATAAAATGTTTACAATTAGGGTTTTATAGAATGATTGTCAGTCCGAAGTCTAGTCTGATGCCCATCTTGGTGTTTGAAATATTGTGGTAGCCGTCAGAATCTAACGATTTCAGTGTTGATTTTCGTTCGTGCACTCCAATATTGAAATCGTATCCAATGTGCTTGGTAAACTTACTCAACATTCCGAAAAACACGCCTTTTGAATAATCTTTTCCTCGGTAGTAATAACTTGGATTTGTGAATAATGGCTCGTAATGAATGTTGTTTTGACCGATGCGATAATAGAGTCCTGCATAGAAAATAAAAGCAGTTACTTTGTTGAATTTTATTGGATTGAAATACAAACGATAATTCATTGTAATCGCTTCCCTGACGTTGGAACTTGTGACGAAATCGGCGTAATATTTTCCATTGTTGTCTGTCACCTTTTTTTCATTGTGGTCAAACTGTGTTCTGAAATAGGTGAGACCAACAGAGTGATTTCTAAAGAAGCGAAAATCAGCTCCTGCAGCAGTTAACAAAAACATACTTTTGCCCAACGGCACAGGAATAAATTTCACTTTCACCAACAATGAAACTTTCTTCATTGGTTTTTCGACCAAAGGTTTTGGAGTCAATGGTTTGAGCGAATCGTTTTGAGCAAATGTCTTCAAGCCAACAGTCAAAAAGAATAGGAGAGAGGTTAGGGTTTTAGTCATTGGGTCCAGGTTTAAAATTATTGATTCACCACCTTCGCTGTTTTGAAAAAAGCAATCCATTTTGTTTTTAAATCAGCCGAAATTTCCGCTTTTTTGACTGCTCTGAAATTGGTGTACAAAGCAGTTTCTCCTTGAACGATATACCAAAGTTGTGATTCAGGTATTTTGTCATTTTTGAAATTTGGACATTCAATCGTGAAAATAATCCAAGGAAATTCTGCATTTTCATCTTTTTCGATGAAGGTCAATTTGGCTTTCGGTGAGTTAATTTTCGATTGATCATACATCAGATTCATCGCCTTGTCTAATCCTACATTTTTGGCACCTTTGATTGAAGTCATCGTTCCTATTTCTGACCAATTTTCCAATGTTTCGTTGGAGTGAATCAATTCCACCAAGGTCATTTTATCATTTTCTTGCTGACTTCCTACTTTCCAATTTTCAGCATCTGGCCAATCGAGCATCAACGATTCATTTTTTTGCTTTTTGTCACCGCAAAACTTTTTGATGTATTCATCTGCTTGTTTGTCCCCATTTTTTTTCGCCAAATTGAAATCTTCACATGCTCCTTTTTCGTTTCCCGATTGCATTCTAATTTGTCCACGAAGTGTCAACGCATTGGGAGACATTGGATTAATCTCAATCGTTTTGTCCAAATCTGGCAAAGCTTCTAAATATTTGTCTTGAACCACAAAAATGGTTGCTCTGCGGTAATACGATTCAGCATCTTTTGGGTCCAGTTCAATTGCTTTGGTGAAATCGGCATACGAATCTTTGTAATTGCTCAATGCGAGGTAGCAAGTGCCGCGGTTGAAATAAGCTTTTGTATATCCTTTGTCTTCTTTGATCGCATTGTTGTAATCCTTGATAGCGCCTTTATAATCTTCCTTGTTGTGTTTTTGAACACCATTGTTGTAATGCTCTTGGGCAGTTTGCGCAAAAGAAAGGAAGAAAGATAAAACCGCGAAAGTGGACAGGAAAAATTTCATAATTTAAAAAATAGATTAGTACTTATTTTTCAAATTTAGTGAAATAATTTAAAAATCAATCAATTCGCTTCCTTCAAAAATTTATGTGAACCATCGCAATTCGGCATGCGTTTCGAAAGTCCACAAATACAATCGTTTAATCCTTTTCCTTTCAGGATTCTAGGAATGCAATTTTCAATTCTTGTTTCCTTGGTTTTGGATTGTTTCGCACCATCAAAATGCATGTAATACGCTTTTTTTCGTCCTGGAGTCAATGCTTCGAAAGCAGATTTCAAGGCAGGATTTTCGTTTAATTTATTGGTCAATTCTACCGGAACATCAAATTCTTCCGCTTTTTTGTAGGTGACATTCAATCCTGCTCGTTCAACCTCAATCGCTTCAAAAACATACGCTTTGATTACGCTTTCTTGTGCGATGATTTCTTGTAAATTGGCAAATCGAATTTGTCTAGCAGAAGTTGAGTTTTCTGTTTGTTGGTGTAAAATTTGATTCGTGTCACTCAGCAATGCTCCTTTGAAAAAATTGAGCGCACAATATTCTTTGAAACCGTGAATCAAAACCACATTTCCATTCTGAAAAACATAGCAAGGAACTTTCCATTTCAAAGCTTCAACAAGCTGACATTCGAGCACAATTTTTCGCAAATATTCCATTTCAGCTTTCCATTTTTTGGCAT
>JBFYPS010000153.1:0-12634 GCA_041303135.1 Crocinitomicaceae bacterium
AAAGAATTTGGTCATACTGCTGGAACATTTTTCGGAAAGCAAACAGGTAATTTTATTTGGACATCGAATTACTATGAAGAATCAGATACTTATGACCCGAACGATTTGGGATTTTTAGGAAATAACAACACACGTGCGATCAATCAATTTTTCAGTTATCGCGTTTTCAAACCTTTTTGGCGACTCAATCGTTTGACAACCAATCTGAACATTGCTTATAGCAGACTTTATAAGCCTGATGTTTATGTGTCTACAGTAGCGTCACTCAGCGGCTTTGTGAACACCAAAAAATTTCACGCGATGGGATTCAACGTTGATGCGACAGTCACGCCCAATTACGATTATTTCGAACCTCGAGTTTGGGGGAAATTTTTCACGCGCCCGAAAGCAGTTAATTATGGCGCTTGGATTTCAACGAATTACCAGAAAAAATTTGCGCTAGATGTCAATACATTTTGGACTTACATCGACCGCGAAAATTGGCAAGAATATGGTTACGGCGTTTCGCCACGTTGGAGAATCAGCAATCAAATTTTCTTGGTGTATGAGTTGGAACACACTTTGAATAAAGGAAGTCAAGCTTTCGCCGTGCCATTCGGAATTCCAGCAGAAACGACCGATGCAATTCTTTTCGGAAATCGAGACAGAACTAATGTGACCAACACCATCAATTTGCGCTACACTTTTACCAAAAGAATGGGATTTACTTTCCGTTTGAGACATTATCGTTCGACGGTGAAATACAATTATTTCTATGATTTGCAAGACGATGGAAGTTTGACGCGAAATACTTTCACTGGATTAGATGTGAATGGAGAATCGGTTTACAACACCAATTTCAATGCGTTTACGATAGACATGGTTTACCGTTGGGTTTTCGAACCAGGAAGTGAAATCAATGTGGTTTGGAAAAATTCAATTTTCACCAACGACAAACGCGTACAGGAAAGCTACATGCGAAATTTGAATTCAACCTTTGAAAATGGCGCATTAAATAGCATTTCCATCAAAGTGATTTATTGGTTGGATTACCAAACTTTGAAAAGTGCGTTGAAGAAGAAAAAAGTGGCAAATTAATGCGTTGCAATCGCATTTTCATCCAATGAAACGCCTTGTTTTTTCAAAATTCTTCTCGCTGAAAACGCGAAAATTACCAAGTAAGCAAAACAAACCGCGCCAATCACAAATGAAAATTGAATGCCAATAATGTCTGCCAATTTACCTTGAATTGGAGGCAAAATGGCACCGCCTAAAATCATCATGACCAAAAAGGATGAACCTTGTGATTGATGTCCGCCCAAACCTGCCAAGGAAAGCGAGAAAATCGATGGCCACATAATGGAACAAAATAAACCACAACTCAAAAATGCGTACACTGCGGTCCAACCTGTAGTCATCATTCCTACAACAATCGCTGCGATTCCCAAAAATCCAAAAACGCCTAAGGTCAGTGCTGGTTTGTCTTTCGTTAAGAAAGAAGCAACTATTTGAAAAACCACGCAGCCAGTGTACATATACAATTTGTCAATGTTGTAGCCAGCCAATTTGGTGAATCCAAGTACCAATCCAAATGCGACCAAAGGAACAATCACTTTTAATATCTGTTTCGTTTGCTCAGAAAAATTGAAAGCATTGATGGCACCAGCCCAGCGACCAATCATCAAACTTCCCCAAAACATCGCGATAAAAGGTGCAATTTCCGAAGAACCATAACCGCCAAATTCTTTTTGTTTTAAGAGTTCTCCCAAGTTACTTCCGATCGCTACTTCAACGCCAACGTAAGCGAAAATCGCCAACATTCCTAGAGTCAATTGCGGATATTGCATCGCGCCCCAACCTGCTTTTTGTTTTTTGCCTTTTAAGAATGCAAACAAAAGTCCGGCAACAACGACCAACAATCCGCCTGAAAGCCAGTAAAGTCTGTTTTTTTCCAAAGGGATTTTAGTCGCAATTAATTTGGCTTGAATTTCTGCCTCATCTTGATTAATTTCTTTAAGTTTGATAGGATTAAAATCAATTTGTTCTTTGGTTTTATGAATTTCATCAATCCAACCTTCATAGACCACCAAGTCTTTAGCCTCCTTCGTTCTGTAACTATTGAAAACAGGCGCAAAACAAGCAGCTAATAGCACAGTAATGATCAACAAAGTGTACATCGCTTTTTTGGGCTTTACACCTTCAATCATGGTAGAATTTTCTTCCAAAATCGGCGTGATTTTTCCTGCAGGAACTTTTTTCGATAATCCAAAAAGTGCCGCAACGCCCACAAATAATATTCCTACGAAAGCATAGAGAATAATGACTTTCGTCAAAGGAAGTGATTTAATCATGTCGTCGCTAATTGCTGAAGCAGTTCCGAAAAGTGCCAATGCAACAATCAATGGTCCGATCGTTGTACCTAAACTATTGATTCCTCCACCCAAACTGATTCTGTTTCCGCCAGTTGCTTCGTCTCCGAGCATAATCATAAATGGATTCGCGGAAGTTTGTTGCAATGAAAAACCTAAGGCAACAATAAATAATCCAAGCAGCATCCCAACAAAAACATTGAAATAAACCGAAACGATCATAATTGCAGCGCCAAATGCGGAAAATAATAATCCATAAACGATGCTTTTTTTGTAGCCCCAAGTGCCCACAATGTCTTTAGAAACGGTCGTGCTGAAAATGAAAATTCCCAAAGCGCCCGTGTAATAAGCGATGTAAAAAGAAAAATCAATCAACTGACTTTGAAACTGGTCTAAGTGAAAGTAATTCTTACAAAATGGGATAAAAACGCTGTTTCCCGCGGCAATAAATCCCCAGAAGAAAAAAACCGTTGAAAGGGTTGCAAGTGCACCGTAATTTGTTTTTTGATTATCTGCTTGTGACATGGAGTTGAGTTTTTCTATTAGTTTCTATTTAAATTATTCAGAATTTCATCAGTAAAATTTGGAAATTCAAACTTTTATCGATTTTGTATGTTGTTAAATTATTTAACATTTATTGTCGATTTGTTGCGCAATTTAAAAATAAAATTTAATATTGTACAAATTACCATAACAAATAATTGAATGCATAAGATTTTAATTTTCATCTCGTTTCAATTTATCGTTGGTTTCACTGCAATCCTTTTTGCACAAGTAAACAAAGTGACGATCGTTTCTGATGACGCTGGTCAATGGCAATTGAAAGTCAATAATGAAAACTACTACATCAAAGGTGGTGGTGGAACAGTTCATTTAGATGTTTTAAAATCTTGTGGAGGAAACACCATTCGAACTTGGGGAATTGAAAACGCACAAGAAATTCTGGACGCCGCACAAAAAATGAACATGAAAGTAATGTTGGGATTGTGGGTGCAACACGAACGTCATGGTTTTGACTACGACAATCAAGAAAAAATCGCTGCACAGTTAGAATCTTTTCGTTTGGCAGTTAGAAAATACAAAAATCATCCTGCATTGTTGCTTTGGGGCGTTGGAAATGAATACGAGTTGGAATATAGCAACACGAAAGTTTGGGCAGCAGTGAACGACATCGCCAAAATGGTGAAAGAAGAGGACCCGAATCATCCAACTTCAACCGTTACAGCTGGGACAAATCCCGAAAAATTGAAATTTATCAAGGAAGTAATGACAGCAGTTGATATCTACGGAATCAATACTTATGGCGACATTGAAGGCGTTGAAAAAGTGTTGAGAGACGGAAATTATCAAGGTCCATACATGATCACAGAATGGGGACCGAATGGACATTGGGAATCTCCCAAAACGAAATGGGGAACTTCTATCGAACAAACGAGTACAGAAAAAGCAAAAGTTTATTTAGACAGATACCAAAAATGCATCGCAGGCCAAAGCAAACAATGCATTGGTTCGTTCGCCTTTTTGTGGGGACAAAAACAAGAATATACGCACACTTGGTATGGATTGTTTAACGAGGAAGGAATGCCAACTGAAGCCATCGATGCCTTGGAATTTGATTTCACGGGAAAATATCCTGAAAACAGAAGTCCTTCCGTGGATTCAATTCACTTCAATGGACAAAATTCAGTCAAAAATGTGATGTTGAATCCAAGAGCAAAATACGATTTTGAAGTTTTTGCGAAGGATTTAAACCAGGACAATTTAACTTATGAATGGGAATTATATCCTGAAAGTACTGACTTAAAATCTGGAGGAGATGCTGAAGCCAAACCAACAATGATTTCAGGAAAACTGAAAGGAAAAAACAGTTCAACAGTTCAACTTGTTGCTCCTAATTCTGAAGGAAGATATCGCTTATTTCTAACTGTGAGCGATGGCAAAAAAGTTGCCTATTTGAATGTTCCATTTTACGTTCAATACGACGAAAACAGCGGCGAAAACACAAAATCAGTTCAGTTTAAAAAGCAAGATTTAAAATCATTTGATGAAGAATAAAAAGCTACATATCGCTTCACTTGTTGTCGGTTTTGCTTTTCAAAGCTTTTTTGGAATGGCTCAAACTCCAGCGGATTCGTCTCAAAATGAAGCGAATGCAATTGGTTTGATGCCAAAAAAAGCACCCAAAGCATTAGACAACATTTCAATTTCAGGATACTATCGTTTTTTGGCTTGCTATTCTAGCATGGATACGCAATATCCAGAATTTCAAGGCGTCAACAAACGCGTTTTTATTGGTGACGATGGAAATATTCCGCAATTGATGTTGAATTTAGGGTTGAGACCATCTAAAAATACTTCGATTAGCACCGATTTTTACCTGTGGACACCGATGTCGGGATCAAACAAAGATTATGTCAAAGGATTAAATTTAGGAATCAATTTAACGGGAACACATTCAACAAAATACGGAATGTTTTCTGTAAAAACAGGTGGAATTCATTGGTATTCATTGAGTCCGATGACATTTGCGACCAACATTGGTTACAATCGTTTCAGTTTGTTTGAAAGAAATCCTTGGGATCCAAATACAAGTTCTGTATTGGAGAGATACAAACGCTTTTACACCGATGGCGCATTGAATCAAGACATTCGTTGGGGACAACAAGCTTTTCAAGGATTTATCCTAGAAGGCGCGCGTTTGCCAAAAGATTTTTCTTTTGCTTTCATGCACGGAAAATCGCAATTTAACGGTGGCGCTTTGCCTTTGCCAAACACGATGACCGCTGGAAAAATCAAAAAGAATTTTGGAACCAATTTCGTCAGCGCCAATGTCATTGCTAGCAAAACGTATTCTGATAGTTTGACAAAAAATGTCTTGGGTTATGAATTGATTACTTCTGAATTCAATTTCAAAATCAAAGAAATAACGCTTTTGGGTGAAATTGGAAGTGGAAATTACCACAGTCCAACTTACCAAGCAAAATGGGGCGAAGCGCTGGATATCAAAATTCAATTTTCGAAAAAAGCGACTTACTTTCCTTTGGAAGTTCGATACTACCAAATCAGTCCATATGTAATCAACAACAATGGTGTTTTCTGGAATTCTTCCATCATGGAATATAACAGCGCGCTCAACAATACTGAAACGCCAGGAAGTCAACCTTCTCTGATTCCTTTTGCGAGTTCTTTGGTTTCAATTGGACAATTGACCAACAACCGCCGCGGATTGATTTTGAATTTAGAAATGCCATTCAAACACCAAAAAATCGCCATCGGATATAGCGCAGCGAAAGAAATTATTGCACTTTCAGACAAAATCACTTACGGACATACAGCCAACAATTTAGCAATGTCAAGATTTTGGAGATGGGGATTTCCAGCAAACGTTGGTCCGTACAACAACATCAATAAAATCTACAGAGGAGTTTATGAAACTTTGCAAATCACAGATTCTATCGCTGCAAAAGGATTCAATTCTGTTGAAGTGAGTTATAAAACCAATTTCAAATTGTTCAATCGTGAATTGATGTTCTTTTATTTAGGAGGATTTCACACCGTTCAAAGTGATTTTTCAGCACTTCCAAGATATTCTAAAAAAGCATATTTACAGAGCTATAACAATCAGCTAGAGGTTTATTATTTGTTATTCCCAAAATTGGTGATTTCAAACTATTTGGGTTATGACAGAATAATTGCCAATACGCAAACGCAATTAGATGCTGTTTCGAATCAACCTAAAAATCAAACTGGATTGAGCTACGCCATCGGATTGGATTTTCAATTGGCCAAAAACACTGGATTATATGTCCGTCAACGTTGGTTTAAATACCACGATGCCAATTATTCATTGGACAAATATTCAGGCACAGAAACTACTGTTGAACTAAAAATATTCTTTTAATCATGAGATTTACATTATTTATAACATTGCTTTTAAGTAGTTTTTCTGCATTTGCGCAAGAAGGAAAAAAAGTACAATTTGTTGGTGGCGCACGTTCTTTGTTGTCACATTCTGATTTCACATCAAAAACGGAAGTGGAAGACACCGTCACTTCAAGAAAAATGACGGGTGGATATGCATTGGTCGATTTAGGGTTCAAAATCAATCCAAATGCAACAACTGAAATTTTGGGAATGATTCGTATCAAAAATGACTTTGGAGGTTTTTGGGGAAGTGGCGTCAATTTTGACGTTCGACAATTGTATGTCAAAGGTGTTGCAGCTAATGTTTTGAGATACCAAATTGGGAACATTGATTACAAATTATCACCCTATACATTCTACAATCACAATGCGGATATGTTGGTACAATCCACAGGATCTTTGAAAATCAAAGAAGATATCTTGAATTATGAGACTTTCTACAAAAACAACACTTGGCGTCAACAAGGCGCAGCAGCTGATTTTGCGCTGAAATTTCCAAAAGTGATTCAAGAAATGAAGTTTAACGGATTTATCACAAGAATGAATCCAACAAACATGACCAATATTTTGGAAAGATTTTACGGTGGTGGAAATATCACGATTGTGCAAAGTAAATATTTTACCATTGGCGGAAATCATGTGAGCGTTTTTGATTTGAAACAAACCGCTGCGTCAAATAACGCATACAGAAATAGCGTTTCAACAGCAACTTTTGCCTCTGGATTAGAATTCGATAAAATCAAATTTGGAATTGACGGTGAAACTGGGTTTTCTAACAGTTTTTCATCGCAAGACAATGAAGGAAAATTGTCAGACTATTTCTTCAATGCAAAATTGAATGTTGAAGCGAAAAAATTGGGAATCAAATTCAATTTAGGTTACATGGATAACGGTGCCGATTTTAGAAGTGCCGGTGCGCAATCCAAAAGAGTAGATTACAATCAGGTGAACAATTATTACGATCGGTACACAAACGCGCAAATTGTAAGACCTTTGTCAATGTACGACTTATACAATGATCCAACTTTGTACACAAGTTCTATCAACTCTGGAATCATGGCGTATAATCCGTCAATCAACAATGCGTTGCCATTTGGAACAGCGACTTTCAACCGAAAAGGAATTTATTCAACGCTTTCTTTTGAAGACAAAAAGAAAATTGTTTCTGTTACTGCAACTTATTATAAATTGAGCGAAATCAGAGGACAAGGAACAGTGAATTTAAAATCTTTTGATTACTTGAAAGGAAACTTGGTTTTTGATATTTCAAATTTGTTGAAATGGAAATTGAAACAAGTAATCAACGTTGGTGTTGCATACCAAAACACACAACGTAAAAGTGATTTATCGTTCGAGAAAATCAGTTTGAAATCAACTACCATGAATGTGGGCGTTGAATTGGAAATTGTGAAAGATTTGTCGATTCTTGGAAATGCGTTTATGTTTTCAAGCGTTGGAAATGAATTGTTACCAGTAAGAAATGACAAAGGAGAAATCATCAATTTTAATCCGTACATTGTAGATGGACAAGAACTCAATCTTTCTGCAGGTTTGAAATTTAATTTTTCGAAAGATGTTTATTTGGCATGTTTGTATGAACAAAACAAAAACAATTTTAATACTTTAAACCCATACAATATCAAACAATTGATGTTGTTTTATGTTATGAAATTTTAATCGTATGAAAAAGATATTTTTAATTTCAATTGTAGGTTTCAGTTTATTCACTTCTTGCCGCAAGGAGGAAATAAACAAAATTGACGGTCCATCTTTGGAGGATTTAAATGGAGCTTTCAGTGTAATCAATGGATTGGAATCTAGCAAAGATTCTGTTGATTTTGCTGCAGGAGAAACCGTATTTTTCACCGCTGAAATTGCGAAAACAACACCTTGGAAATTGCGTGTCATGGGAATGACAAGTGGTGCTGAAAAAATCATGACCGGAACGAGTAAAATCATTGATGCAAGTCAAACTTTGTGGAACGGTTCAACGACCAATTTGCCGATGTTTAGAGCTGAAATTTGTAAGGTAGAACTTACATTTCCAGGTTTGCCAGATACTTTGCTCACGACTGTAAAAATCATCAATCCGAAAGTAAATACAGGATTTTTGATTACTGATTTTGAATCTGGTTTCAATCCAGGATGGACTTCCTTTGTTCAGACAGGTGCCGATATGGATTTTCAAATCAAATCGGACGTAACAGCGCCAGAAGGTAATTTCTATTACAACATGGCTGGAACAGTTGATTGGGATTGGTTAGTTGGATTAATCAATTTTAAAGCTACTGCATACAGCGGAGCGACAGTACTTCCATTGACGTCCAATCCAAATAATTTGTATTTCAACGTCATGGTTTATGGTGAAGTCGGATTGACAAACAGTTTGGTGCTTTTCCAATTTCAAGAAGATGAAGATGCCAACGGAACTTTTGATTCTGCGACCGAAGATTTGTATTCTCATCAAATTACAGTGGATTGGGTCGGTTGGAAATTGGTTTCTATCAAATACAGCGATATTCCTTGTTTGGTGAATGGAAGTCCTGCAACAGCCAATGGAAACGGACAACATAATTCTGATAAAATTAATCAAATCAATATGTTGCATTTGGCGAATCCAGTTTCAGGTTTTGCTAAATCCAAATTGGATTACATTATTTTCACCGAAAACGGACCTTTGAATCCATGATGATAAAAGCGATTTCTATTGCTTCAATTTGTTTGTCTATCTTTCAAATTGCTGCGCAAAAAGATACTTTGAAAATCCAAAAATTAGATCAAGTTGATGTAATTGATAACCGTGTTTTCAAAAGAATCGGATTGTATGACGAGTCTGCTGATGCAGGTGGTTTTTCAATCCGCGGCTTCAATCAATTGGATATTTTCAGCAATGACATGTCGGATGAGGTTTGGTTTTCTAAGAACACTTCTTGCATCAATGTGAAGTTGAAAGAAGATGCGCAAAACAAGTTTTTGAATGTCAAATGGAACAAAGACCAAGACGGTTGCGACTGGGTTGGTTTGGGTTTTGGTTGGGATTTTTGGACCGCGAAAGACATGGGTGGATTGACCGATACAATTGCATTGGAATTAGAAGTTCGTTCCACAGGAAAAAACCTTAAAAATTTACCTTTGGCATTTGGATTTGAAGATTATACCGGCAAACAATCTTGGCTTGGATTTTCGAAGAACTTTGTGCAAAACAAAGAAATCACACAAGCATGGACCAAAGTAACCATTCCATTTTCATTGTTTCCTTTTGAAGAAAATGATTTTGAAATGTCGAGCATGAAACAATTGATTATCCAGTTTTTTGCTGAAGGAGAATTTGAAATCAATGCGATTAGAATTGTGCCTTTTTCAGGTAAATTAAAATTGGAAACTAATGTTCAAAATGCCAAACAAAAAATTCAAATTGACGGCGATTTAAGTGAATGGAATCAGACATTTACCAGTTTCGGCGAAAATCAAAAATTTGCTGTGATGCAAAAAAATGACAGTTTGTTTATGGCTTTTCAAATTACAGATTCTACGCCAAGAGTGAACAAGCAAACAGGCAGTAATTTGTGGAATGGTGATGCGATAGAAATTGCTTTTGCCACAAATCAAAACAGCAGCGAAAAACGCAAGTTTTTGTTGATGAGCGACAATCATTTTGGAATTAATTGTGGTGCAAATCCTTATGTTTGGAATTGGAAAAATGAAGAAATTTTGAAAGAAGTGTCTTATAAAATCAAGGAAAATAACACTGGTTATTCGGTTGAAATGGCAATTCCGTTCAAAGATTTGTATAAAACTTCCTTGGTTTCAGGAATGAATTTAGGATTTGAAATTGCGGTTGATTTAAGCGGTACGAATGAACTCAGAAATGAGCAACAACGCTGGAATAGTTCAGACAAAGAAGGATTTCATACAAACCCTTCTGTCTGGGGTAAAATGATTATTGAATAATAATTTTTTGAGTTATTTCTTGATTGAATTCATTCGTCAATTGTAAGAAATAAACGCCGTTTTCAAGTTTAGACAAATCAATTTCGTTTTGATTGATTTCCAATTTTTCACTTTGTTTCAATTTTCCGTCCAATCCAAAAACTGTGTAATTCGTTAATTTGGTCGGTGCCGTGTTTTGAATCGACAAAATTCCTGTAGTTGGATTTGGACTCACTGAAATATTCGCCAATTCATTTTCTACAATAGAAGCTTCTAGTTGATCTTTGTAAACGCGAACATAATCAATCTTCATTTCTGCAGGAAAAAC
Source organism: Crocinitomicaceae bacterium (assembly GCA_041303135.1). Taxonomy (GTDB): domain Bacteria; phylum Bacteroidota; class Bacteroidia; order Flavobacteriales_D; family Crocinitomicaceae; genus JAQVCM01. The sequence continues at coordinate 10,531 of JBFYPS010000153.1, forward strand.
GGTTGTAGCGTCAGGATAACCTGGCCAGTCGCCACCAACTGCTAGATTTAAAATCAAATAGAAAGGCAATTGAAATTCATTTGTGCCATTGACGCCATTGTTGATGTTTAGCTGATAATACAAATTTCCATCAGCAAACCATTTGATCGACGTGGCAGTCCATTCAACTGCATAAATGTGATATTCTGTTGCATCCAAGGTTGCAATTCCGCCCATATACACGTGCCCAACATTGTCCCAATGCGCAGTTCCATTCACTTTTGTGTCGTTATTGATGTGTTCCATAACATCAATTTCCCCACAAGCAGGCCAAGAAACTTGATTGATATTTGCGCCCAACATCCAGAAAGCAGGCCAAATACCTTTTCCCATTGGACATTTGATTCGTGCTTCAATTTTTCCAAATTTTAGGTCAAATAAACCCTTAGTTAAAATTTTTGAAGATGTGTAATCATTCGTACCGAATTGTTCTTCACGCGCAGTAATAGTTGCCTCTCCGCCAGAAATACTAAAATTAGTTGGACTATCTGTGTAAAATTGCGCTTCATTGTTTCCCCATCCGTTTCCACCAATATCAAAATTCCATTTGGAATTGTCGAGTGTTGTGGATTCAAATTCATCTGACCAAACAATGACCCATTGCGAGTAAGAAAAAAAATGCAGAATTAAAAATGCGGTAAATAAGATACTTTTTTTCATTTTTTAGCGTATTAAAAAGGGAGATATAAATACCTCCCTTTTATTGTAAATTTACTTAAATTAATTATTCTTTAATCAACTGAATGGTTTTCGTTTCACCACCAACTTGAATGTTCAAGTGATAGATTCCTGAAGCCATAGCAGATAAATCCAACGTTGAAGTTGTAGATTGAATTGATTTTTCCATTACTTTTTCTCCAATGATAGAATACAAAGTAACTTTTTCAATTTTTGTATTGTTTGAAACTGTAAAGATTGCTGAAGAAGGATTTGGATATACCATCAAGTTCTCAAAAGAAGTTTCATCAATTCCAACGATACAAGATCCACATTTCCCGTAAGTGTTTGCTACATCACCTTGACCGATAATCCATCTACGATTTGCGTAAGTTGAATAATCAGTTAAAGGCGCACATCCACCACCATTTACCATTTCTTGAATCAAGTTTTCTACAGTGCCATTTTTAACTAACAAATATTCCAAAGTGTCAGTTGGTGCTGGAGAAATTGTAAATGTCCAAGTTCCGTCTCCATTGTCAACTGCTTGAGGACCAAAAGCTGGGTTCCATTGCCAAATTGGACCTGTCAAGTTTACTTGTGTTGCTGGATCACAAACTTCTGTAGTGATAATTAAATCAGGATAAGAACATGGAACGCAACGGTCGTAAGCGATATTCACATCACCAGAACCTAGTATCCATTTTCTGTTTGCGTATGCGAAGTAATCAGTAACTGGAGCACAAGTTCCACCATTTTGCATATCCGCAATTAAGTTTTCTTGAACACCATCTACGATAATCAAGTATTCCATATCTGTTGTTGGAGCTGGAGAGAAAGTGAAGGTCCAAGTTCCATTACCATTGTCAACTGCGAAAGGTCCTGCAGTTGGATCCCAACTCCAGAAAGGCCCAGTCAATCTAACTTCATTTGCAGTAGTTGAACAAACATCAACAGTGATCAATAAATCATTTCCACTTGTAGCGTTATACATTTCAATATCATCAAAATAGTATGTTTTTTCACCTGCAGTTGCACCGTTAACTCCATAATTGAAGAAGATTGAAGCTTTATCATAAGTGTTAGCCAAATTTAAAGCAGCTGTTCCTGTTCCTTCATTTGCAAAATCGAATACCAAAGTTTCCCAGCCATTTGCAACAGTTGTTGTTGCATCTGTTTCAACAGAAATGGTTGGAGCAGAATGATCTTCAACTTTCAATCTTACAACGATTCCAGCGTCTGGAGACCAAACACGTACTGACATTTTTGTTTGTGTAGCTGAAAATGGAATTGCTGTTGCAAAACCCAATTCCGCTGGTGCAGTTACTGTAGTTCCTGCCCAAGGTTGAGCCGTGTTCACTTTGATAACTTTTACAACTGTGTTTGTAGCGTCTGTTGGATCAACTTC
>JBFYPS010000154.1:0-3220 GCA_041303135.1 Crocinitomicaceae bacterium
GGATGAATGAATGACAAATAACGCGCGTGCAAATGAATGGAACCATCTGCATTCGAACGTTTGGCGCCATATTTCAAATCGCCTTTGATGATGCAACCTATGTGTGCCATTTGCGCCCGAATTTGGTGATGCCTTCCAGTATGCAAGGTCACTTCAACCAAAGTATATTTGTCTGATTGAGAAACTACTCGATAATCTAAAATGGCTTTTTTGGAACCTGAAACTTCCTTTTGATGGACGTAAGCTTTATTCTGCTTTTCGTTTTTTAGTAAGAAATTTTCTAAATGTCCAATATTGGATTGCGGTGCTTTTTCTACTACCGCCCAATAAACCTTTTGGGTGTCTTTTTCTCTGAATTGCTCATTGAGTCTCGTCAATGCTTTACTCGTCTTTGCAAAAACAACCGCACCGCTCGTTGGACGATCTAATCGATGCACAACACCACAAAAAATATTTCCTGGTTTGTTATATTTGACACGTAAAAATTCTTTGATTTGATCAGGCATAGTAACGTCACCTGTTTTATCGCCTTGCACAATATCAGATGGCCGTTTGTTGACTACGATTACATGATTGTCTTCATGCAAAACTTGCAAATCGTTCGGGTTTATTTCCATGAATCAAATAACTTCTGAAATGCCTTTTTCAACGCCTAATAATTCTAAAATCTTTTGGATTACGCCATCCACGATTGCATCCGGACAAGAAGCGCCAGAAGTGATTGCAATGGTCATTTTCTCTTTATCGATTGGCAAAAATGAATTGTTTTGTTTCCATTCTTTTTCATGAATATCGAATGATTCAACTTCATTCACATCCCAAATATTTTCTGCTGAAGTAATAAAAAAAGTCTTGAACTTATTTTCAAGCAATTCCACTAAATGCGTCGTGTTTGAACTGTTGCTTCCTCCAACCACAATGGCCAAATCTGCATCATTTTCCATCAATCCATAAGTAGCAGATTGATTGTCGTTGGTTGCATAACACAGGGTGTCTCTTGTATCTGCAATATGTTCTTTGATAGTTTCTTCGCCATATTTTTCAATCATGGCATTTCGAAGCATGTCTGTGATTTCTTGTGTTTCAGTGGCAAGCATCGTTGTTTGATTGACCACTCCGATTTTGCTTAAATCTTTATTGACATCAAAACCTTCAGTGAATTTGCCTTCAAACAAAGTGTAAAAATCGTTCGCCGGTCTTTGCCCTAAAATGATTTGGCACAAATAAGCCGCTTCGAGAATGTCTTTGACGACAATCGAAGGCGCATTTTGTGCACTGTGAGAAAAAGTCGCTCGTGTTTCTTCGTGATCTGCTTTTCCGTGAATGATAATCGTATGTTGGTCGCTTCCTAATTTCTCAGAACGGTTCCAAACTTTTTCCACGAATGGACAAGTTGTGTTATAAGCTTGAACGTTGACGCCAATTTTTGTAAGAATTTCTTCTGTTTCTAGCGTTGTTCCGAATGCAGGAATAATCACAACGTCTTCAGCTTGGATATTAACCCAAGGAATCAACTGATTTCCGTGTGTATCTTGAATAAATTCAATGCCATAACTTTGCAAATCTTCATTAACGCCAGGATTATGAATCATCTGACTCAATAAATAAATCTTTTTGTCTGGATTTTCATGAATGGCTTTGTAGGAAATTTCAATGGCATTTTCAACGCCGTAACAAAAACCAAAATGACGCGCAATTAAAAATTCGACCGTTCCAAAATCCAAACGAGTTGGTGTGAAATCCTTTTTGCGAGGATCTTGCATTTTACGTTGTTGCTTGACCTTGCTAATAATCGGAGAACGATAATATGCTGGAATTTCGAATTGCTTCATGAAACGATTTTTGAATTACAAATTTACGGAATAAAACACGTAACGCTAACAAATTAAACTGTCCAAAAGTTTAAGTTTGAATCAAACTTTTGCAGGTTTTGGTTTAAATTTCAAAATTTCATCGATCGTATTTTGCGAAACTGCATGATAATTTGATCTTGCTTCTGCATATACTTCTTTTGCCCATTGCAAATCTGCTGGTCGTTTTGCCAAGGTTTTATAAATTGGCAATAAGAATTTGCGTCGACCAACTTTATTGAGGAATTTCTCCATATTTGGACGAATATCTTCATAACCTGCATCAATACCTAAAATATACCATTCAGTAGCAATTTCAGCATTTCCCCAACCTTTAAAATCTAACTTTTTATCCAATAACTTCAATTTATCTACAGAAATATTTCTAGGTAAGCGACGAATAAATGCTAGCCATTCCTGCGTAACATACATATCACGTTTCAAATCGATTTTGCGGCGACGCTTTTTGACCTTGATTTTAAAAATGTCCTTCCCTGTATTAAAATCATCCGCCATCTTTTGCATAGCAATGAATCTTGGAGAGACAATTTTGATACAATTTTTAGGAATTCCTTTACCGTACAACCAAGCTTTGGTGTTGAACTTGATGTTGTTTGGCTTTAATAAATTATCTTCCAAATACTTTTCGAAAATTTCAGTAGTCAACGTTTGAAATTGAAATTTCTTGAAATAGCCTTTGACAAAAACATCAAATTTTTCTCTTCCTACTTTTTCTTCCAAAGTTTTGAGGAAAAATGCACCTTTAACATAAGCAACTGAAGTCATTCCATCGTCAGGATTACGCCCGTCCAATGATAATTTCAAATAAGTATCTTCTGGATGGTCGCCATCACTGATTTCTTTTACTTCCGCTTTCAGTTCTTGAAATTCGATTAACGCCAAAATATCTGAGATATCTTTCCCGTAAAGTGATTCCATGATGCGATTCTCAAAATAGACGGTAAAGCCTTCATTTAACCAAAAATCGTCCCATGTCGCGTTAGTAACTAGATTTCCTGACCAAGAATGTGCTAATTCATGCGCAATCACGGAAATCAAACTTCGATCTCCAGCCAATAAAGTTGGATTAGCAAAAGTCAATCGCGGATTTTCCATGCCTCCAAAAGGGAAAGAATATGGCAAAACGATTACATCATATTGTTCCCATTGATATTTGCCATAGATTCCTTCGGCAGCAACTATCATCTTGCGCAGGTCTTTGAATTCCCAGGCCACTTGGCGAATCATTTCTGGTTCAGAGTATACTCCGCAATTTTTGCCTATTTTTCGATATTCCAGATTTCCAACAGCCAATGCAATCAAATAAACTGGAATCGGTTGGTTCATTTCAAAATGATAGAGACCGTCTT
>JBFYPS010000155.1:0-21424 GCA_041303135.1 Crocinitomicaceae bacterium
TTGATTCAATTTTCGCACCTTCGCTGCATTCAAAAATCACATCTGTTTCAGCCCGTTTCAAAAATTCAGCATGCATGCTCTTGAAAGCGAACGACACTTTTTTGTTCATTTTCTCTGCAAAGTAAAAAGCATGAATTCCGCCTGCAACATCAGCGCCAACGGCTAAAGCGCCAAAGTACATGGAGTTTAAATGATTTTTGGTTCTTCTTCGAAATTTGATTTTTACGGCTACTTTTTCGTCGGAAAGTTCAATCAATCGCGGTCTTACAAATCCAATCAAAGGAATTTTGACCAATCCAAGTAGGAAAATCATCCATTGCATTTTCCGGATGCTGATTTGTGGTTTTGCTTCAGTCATTTTTCACCAATTCTTGTACGATTTCTTTCACTGGTCTGATGGAATGAATGTAATCAATCGTCGGACCAGCGCACCAAACTGTTTTATAAGTAGCTCCAAAAGCAGCATTTTGCAATTTTTTCATGCCTTTGTAAAAAGTGAACGCTTTGAACCACTTTTTCAAACGTTTGTTTTTATTCAAGATTTTTTCCAGCCAATTTTGCTGTGTTCCAATTTCTTGCACATAAGGCGTGTTGATCACCGTGCATGGCGAACCAGAAAGTTTGGTTGTCATTACCACATCTTTCGCACTGTAATCTACGCAAGCTTGTTTGTATTCAGGCGTAACGCCTGATTCTTCCGAAGCGATGAAAATGGTACCAACTGAAACGCCAGCAATTCCAAGCGACATCATTTTTTGTAAACTCGTTGAATCTCCCACACCACCCGCTGAAATCACAGGAATTTTCACTGCTTTTTGAAGCGCCGGAATCAATTCGTGGTAAGAAATATTTCCTGCATGTCCGCCAGCTTCTTTGTTTACCGCAATGACCGCATCAGCGCCCAATGATTCTACTTTTTGTGCGTAGCGAACGTCAGTCACATCGCAAAAAACTTTCACGCCAGCTGCGTGCGCTTTCAAAATGGTTTCTTCTGGAGAACCAAGTGAAGTAATGATAAAATCCACTTTTTCTTCGCAGATAATTTGCAGTTGTTCTTTGTATAGAAAATTGGATTTATTGACAATCAGATTGATTCCAAAAGGTCCATCAGCTTTCGAACGAATGAATCGAATGGCAGTGCGCAATTCTTCTGTAGTTCGGTAGTTCAGCGCTGGAATCGCTCCTGTAATTCCAGATTGAATTCCAGCAATAATCATCTCTGCATTTGAAACCAAAAACATCGGTGCCATGATTATTGGGTATTTGATTCCTAGCAAGGAGCACAACGGCGCATTTTCTAATTGTACATTTTCCATAGTTGTAAATGTAGAAAAATTTTATGTACGCACAGCTTTTTTTGAGATTTTTTAAGTTTTTTGTGGGCGCGTAATCGGTCTTCGGGCTAAAGTTTTTTCAGATCCAGCACGGAAACACGGTGGTTTTGCGTGTGCTTCTTGCAGCCGCAGCCGCAAAACACGTGTTCGCGGCAGTCTCTTTCAAAAAGCTACCGCCCTTCGCCCGCGCGCAGAATTACCTTTATCCTACTTTTCATTCGTCTTAATCTTCTGGAAGAATGAAAGGAAGGTAATTCTCACGATGGATTGTTTCGAATGAAGAATCAGGATAGTTTTTCGCCCACAGGGGTGGAACATTACTCTTTTTTGCCGATTTGATACTAATGTATGAAATTATACTTGAAATGACGTTTTTAAACTAAATTCCGTCATTACAATAACTCGATTTTATTGAATTCCGTCATTAGGGATTCTTATTCCCCAAAAATTTAGTCAAGGAATTCGAATATTTTGAATAAAAAAATCCGCCACAAATTAATGCAGCGGATTTACGATTGGATCGATAATCTCGTTTATTTCATCAATTTCATTTCTTTCACCAAATGCGTTGCACCGGCGTATTTGTCCATCACCCACATCACGTATCGGATATCGACTACCACGTTTCGGCATCTTGTTGGGTCAAACATGTAATCGCTCATGGTACTTTCCCAGGTTCTGTCAAAATTTAAACCCATCAAATAGCCATTTGCATTCAAAACTGGCGAACCAGAATTTCCTCCAGTGGTGTGATTGGAACCTGAAAAACAAACCCACAATTCACCATTTTGTGCATAGTCACCAAAATCTTTTTTCTGGTAGATATCCAACATTCCAGGAAGCAATTCAAAATCAGGATTTCCAGTTTTGTATTTTTCAATAATTCCAGCAGTGGTTGTATGTTCGGTGTAAGTCATTCCATCTCTTGGTGCTGAGCCTTCTAATTTTCCGTAGGTAATTCGTAAAGTACTATTTGCATCTGGCCAATGTTTGCCTTCAGGATACATTTTTTGTTTTCCTTCCACATACACTTTCAACAAATCGTCCATTTGCGTGTACAAACTTCTCACGCCAGGCAAAATTTTAGATTGATACACCGTTGTGATTTCAAAATAAAGCAAATAGCCAGGATCTTTCATGATTGATGTAACTGATTTTTCTTTGAAATTATCGTAGAAAGCCAACAAACGATCTTTGTTTGTCAATACTGATTTGCTGTAAATTGCTTTCGACCAAGCCGCTGTATTTTGTTTTTTAATAATGGCGGTTACATTGGCAGGATCCATTTGTTTGATGTATTCTTCGTGCAATAAATTAAAAATTTGTTGATCAATATTTGCATCGTAATCTTTGAAAAATCTCTCAACACCATCGCGGTATTTAGCAATTTTTGCTGTCAATTCTCCACTTTCCTTGTACTTGGCGTAGTTTTTAACGATATCATCCACGCCACGCGCAACTTTGAAAAATTCAGGACCGATATTCAAATATTCAGATGTCATCGCATATCCGAAATCGTATTGCACATTGTCGCTGATTAATTTCTTCATTTTTTCAACCACAGTTCCATAAGTATCTTTCCACAATGGATTTGACATTGCTTTTTCAGTGTATTCTTTTTCTGAAGCTTCTTTCATGGCAACGGCGCCTAATCTTTCCAAACCATCCACTTGACCAATCCATTTTTTGTATGCATTTGCAATACTTGCTTGTTTGGCGCTGTATTGAATTCGAATTTGATCTGAAGAACGCATTCCAGCATCAATCACAGAAAGTGATTTTTCACGCATTTTGATTCGTGCTGGTCTTTCCTTTTCGATAATGTGTTTGATTTGCGTGGAAACTAAATGTTGCTCAGTTGTACCTGGGAAACCGTAAACCATCGTAAATTCTCCTGGAATTCTGTCGCCTGCAGCAATTGGTAAGAAGTGTAGTGGAGTGTAGGGAACGTTGTCCTTAGAGTATGGAGCTGGTTTATTGTCTTTTCCAACATAAATTCTGAATACAGAAAAATCACCCGTGTGACGAGGCCAAACCCAATTGTCAGTGTCGCCACCAAATTTCCCGATGGCATTCGGAGGCGTTCCAACCAAACGAACATCAAGGAATATTTCAGTCACCAAGCAGTAATAACTATTTCCGTAATCGAATGCCTTAATTTCGGCTTGATAGTTCGTTCCTTCAACCATTTTCTTTTTCAGAGCTTCAATGTTTTTAGCAATAATTGCTTGGCGTTGCCCCAAATCTTGAATTCCTTCAGTTCCTTTCAAAACTTCCTTTGTCAAATCTTCTATTCGCACAATGCGTGTTGCAGTCAAACCGGGGTTGGTCAATTCTTCATCGTAATTTTTCGCCCAAAAGCCATTTTTCAAATAATCATGTTCCAAGGATGAATGCGATTGAATCTGTGAATATCCACAATGGTGATTTGTTAGAATTAGACCTTTGTCTGAAACGATTTCAGCAGTACATCCGCCTCCAAATTGTAAGATTGCATCTTTGATACTCGCTTTGTTTACACTGTAAATGTCTTCAGCAGTCAGTTTCATACCCATCGCTTGCATGTCGTCTTGAAAAGCGGCAATGAGTGAGGGAATCAACATTCCTTCTTCTGCCTGCGACAAGAAAAAAGTGAATGCAAAACTGATAGAAAGCAAAATTCTTTTCATAAAATTAATTTTAGTGGCTCAAATATATCACATAAAGCGCTAAAGTTTTGTAAATTTTGGGTTGGAACATTTATTTTTTGCAAATTTGTGGTGTGAAATTTATTGATTTAGCATTTCGTTTGGGCGTCGTTTTTGCCATTTTTGGATTCATTTGGGGAATCTTGAGTTTGCTTTTGACCTTGTTGAGAGGCGGCCGAACAAAAACAGTTTTTGAAGAATATTTACTTAAATCTGTTCAATATTTCTTCTTGGTAAACGTGACTTTTTTGTTTTGTGTTCAAAAAGATGATTCTAGTATTTTGATGCCAAATGAGTTAATCCTCGCGGGCTTGATTTTAGTAATTTATTTCACTGGAAAACTTCAAAATAGACAAAATCGTTCAGCGATTTTCAAAATGGCGGGAAATCCGATGCCTGCCATTTCAAATATGTTTAATCTAAAAGCTGAAATAGTTGTGATTACTGGTTCTATTTTGTTTTTCACAGCTTTTGTTTTCTTTCCAGATTATGCTCAAAATCCAATAAGTACTTGGTTTTATGACAGTATTTTGGATATTGAAAGCACACCCATTTTCGGATTCATTTTTAAGATAGTTGGATTTTTTGTTTTATTAAGCATTTTGTTCAAGCTCTTAAACGGCTTTTCTTACCTACTGTCTGGTGCTCCGCTAGTAAAGGTAAACCGTCAATTTCAATCCAATAGTAAAAACGACGACAATAAGTTCGACGATTTTGAGGAGATTGATTAGTGAATTATAAGATTGATTTCCTGTCAGAATTAGTCTGATTAATTGTCCGTTCGAAATATGGCGATATTTGAATTTCCTGCGTTTTGGTGATCCGTTCGAAATATCGCGATATTTGGTTTTCTTGAGTTTTGAAGATCCATTCGAAATATTGCAATATTTGATTTTCGTGCATTTTGGGATTCTGTTCGAAATATTGCAATATTTGAATTTCCTGCGTCTTGGTGATTAGTTCGAAATATCGCGATATTTGGTTTTCTTTAATTTCGGAGATCCGTTCGAAATATTGCAATATTTGATTTTCCTTGTTTTGGGAATCTGTTCGAAATATCGCAATATTTGAATTTCCTGCGATTTGGTGATCCGTTCGAAATATCGCGATATTTGAATTTCTTGCGTTTTGGTGATTTGTTCGAAATATCGCAATATTTGAATTTCTTGCGTTTTGGTGATTAGTTCGAAATATTGCAATATTTGATTTTCGTGCATTTTGGGATTCTGTTCGAAATATTGCAATATTTGAATTTTCTGCGTCTTGGTGATTAGTTCGAAACATCGCGATATTTGGTTTTCATGAGTATTGGCGATTAGTTCGAAATATTGCAATATTTGAATATCCTGGGTTTTGGTGATTAGTTCGAAATATTGCAATATTTGATTTTCGTGCATTTTGGGATTCTGTTCGAAATATTGCAATATTTGAATTTCCTGCGTTTTGGTGATTTGTTCGAAATATCGCGATATTTGGTTTTACATTCCTACAAACCTCCCAGCCGAATTTTCATTTTTTAGCTTTTAGAATCTATAGAAACTTCAAATATTTCAAAATTTATCAACTTTAAAATTTGTACTATAGAATCTTTTTTACTAACTTAGACTATAACCAAATAAATCTAAAATAAAATGGGAGCCTACAAAAAAGACATCTATACCGAAGAACAAACACAAATTGCTGATATTTTCAAAGCCTTAAGTAATCCAGCGAGACTTGCTATTCTTGAAAATTTAATGTTAACTGATAACAAACAATTTGGTGGTTTAGTAAATAAAATTGATCTTTCACCTTCTACGATTTCTTATCATATCCAAGAACTTACAAAAGTTGGATTATTAGGTGTTTCTGAAGATGAAAAAAATTCATGTTCAATGAATGTTTTAGAAGAACCTTTAAATGTAATTGTAAAATATTGCAATGATGCGATAGAAGAAATTGAAAAGGAAGGTTTGGAATTTGAATATTTGTGTGTTACTCAATACAAATTTTACATTAAAAGTGTAAAAATTAAAGAATCATAAGTTTGGTTTTTAAATATTTATGATTTAAGTTGCTTGATAATCAATTGTTCTTTTTGCAATTATCAAACTTCTAATAGCACAGTTGTTCCGCCGGCTTCATTGCGTTCAATTTTCCAGAAAGCTCCAATTTCTGTTGCCCTGGCTGACATATTTTTTAAACCAAAATGTCCGTCTGGAGATGACATATTTTGAATTCCTATTCCATTATCATTTACTTCTAGGATTATTTTTCCATCTTCAGTTTCTTCTAAGTGGATGTCTACTTTAGTTGCTTTGGAGTGTTTTAAAACATTACTGATTGATTCTTGGAAAATTCTAAAAATATGCATGGTTTGTTCTGGTGAAATAATTTTGTTTTTGGTGATTTTACAGCTAAAACTATAGATCAAATTATTTTGGTTGTCAGTTATTTTTCGGACAAAGGACTCTAATTTTGAAGATAGGATTTCTATTGTAATGGAAGCGTTGTGAAGTGCCCAAACTGTATCTCTCAGTGAATCGATTGCGTCCTGACTCATTCTAAAGGTTCTTTCAACTCTTTCAAAATCAATTTTATTGTTGGATTTACCTTCAGTATTTAGCATTTCTAGATTATTGACGACATAACTTAATTGTGAACCTACATTGTCATGCAAATCAAATGAAATTCTTTTCCGTTCCGCCAAAGTTGCTTCGAAAATCGCCTTTTGATTTTCTAAATCCTTTTGATAGCTTTTTCTTCTAAACCAAAAGTAAACTAGTAAAAAAACAATGGACAAAAAGGCAAATCCTGCTGTCCAAATTAGGTTTTGAATGATTAAATTTTGTTCATTTTTCTTCAGATTTAAAGACTTAAGTTGGATTGATTTCTTAAGTAAAGCATTTTCTTGTTCCTTTTTTTGAACCTCATATTTTTTTTCGACTTCTGTCAAACTTTGATTACTCTTTTCATCAAAATAGTCAGCATGATATTGTAGATATTCGCTAAAAAAAATATCTCCTTTTTCGATTTTCCCGTGTCTATAGTTCCAGATTGAAATAGCTTGGCAAACTTTGTAAGCTATTTCGGACATTCCTTTCTTTTCAATAAGAGGATAGATTTCGTTTAGAAATTCTATTTCCCTTTTGGAGTTTTTTTGACTATAATACAATTGACTTAAATTATATCCGGTGCTGACAAGCATGAATTTATTTCCAATTTTTTTAGAAATTTCGAAGGATTTTAAATAATATTTTTCAGCTTCTTTTTTTTTGTTTGTTGCACTGTAAATCAATGCGATATTGTTGTAACTTTTCCCTAAATAGTATTGATTTCCTTCATCTTCATATATTTCTAATGCCTTAAAATTATAATGCAAGGCAGAATCAATTTGTTTTCCATTGTATAAGTCTCCAATATTTGCATAAATGTTAGCTTTCTCTAATTTATCATTAGTCTTGGAGGCATAATTTAAAGCCTTTCTAAACCAAAAAATGGCGTTTTTGTCCCGATTTGTTTCTTCATAAATCATTCCCAGATTGTTGGAAATGGATGCCAATAATTGATCATTTTTAAGTTTCTCAAAAATTTCAAATGCTTTCTGAAAATAAATTCTTGCGTTAGACAAATTGTGTTGATTCATGTAGATCAATCCAATGTTATTTAAAATTGAACCTTCACCTTTTTTATACCCCACTTTTCTAGAAATTTGCAAAGCTTCTTCGTATGCCTGTAAAGCACTTGCTGAATTTGAAAGAACATCATAAATTATTCCTCGGCGAATTAAGGCTTGTATTTCGCCCTTTGTAAAACCCACTTTTTTTGAAAGTTCTAAGGTTTCTTTGACAATTTTTAGTCCGTAGGTTGGATCTGAATATGCTAGTTCTAAGGATTTTGCATTTAAATCATTGATTTTGTTTGTATCAGCTGTGGTATAAGCAAATACAGCATTTGAAATTAATCCAAAAACTGAAATAAATATGAGTAGTATTTGTTTTTTCACAGCTTTATCATAAAGTTGATTTCATCTAATTAGTTGCATAAGGTTCTATTTCAAGTTTCAATTTAAGGTTATTTTATTCGAATATTTTCTAATATTTTATCTATCTCCACTCGATCTAAAGTATCTGTATATGAAAATGATAATGAGTAGAAATAATCTAATTTTTCTGTTGCATATTCGTCAACAAAAGCACTTTGACTGTCAGAATTAATGATAACACGATTTAAAATAAAGTCTGTATTGGCAATTTTAATTGGTTTCAGTGTTTCACTGTGTTCATTTGCTTCATAGAAAAGGGTTAAACCTTCATTGTTTTCTTTCAAGTAACTAATCAATGTTTCATCTTTAGAAAATGGATTTTTTCTATGCCCTAGAATATTCAAAGAAATCAATGCGTTTTCATTTTCATCAAAAAGATCCACCTCCAGAAAATGTGGACTAAAAGGTGATTTGAATTTTTTAGTAGTATCTATTGTCCAAGTTTCTGGAATACTAATTTCCAATCCAAGGTAATTATTGATATATTTATTTTCCTTGACTTTTCCATATTCAAATTTGGTTTTTTTATTGAATTTAGATGCTCCTCCAAAGCATGAATAAAGAACAAAAATCAAACTAGCAATTATGATAATATTTTTTTTCATATAATTTATTTACAATATTTATTTTTCAATGTTAGTACTTCATCTCCATACATTTCAACATATCCTCGATTAATGGCAGTTTCTATGTCTAAACAAGCTTTTTGATATTTCTTTTCTTCAATGAAAATCAAAGCCCTTATTCTGTATGCGTAGGAATTCGCGGGATACAATTCTAAAGATTTTTCAATGTCCTTCATTGCGCCTTTCAAATCTCCTAGTTTAAGTTTGTTGTAGCTTCTATTGCTAAAACCAAGTGGTTCATTCGGGCTGATTTCAAGCACTTTGTTATAATATTCTATCGCTTTTTCATGTTGACCCATTTCTTGATATTTGAAACCGATATTGCCAATAATGGGATAAAAAGTGGGATCTATTTCATGTGCTTTAAGTAGGTAAACAAGTGTCATTTCGCTCTTTCCAATTTCATCACAAATTGATCCTAAATTAGACAATAGAATGACTGAATTCGAATCAATTTTAAGTGCATCAATTAGGTCAATGTATGCATCTTCAAATTTCCTCATTTGAATGAAATTAACAGCTCTATTTCCAAGTGTCATTGATTTAAGTGAATCTACATCTGACAATTGCAAAGCCTTCTTATAGTCCGCCGATGCTAACTCATTTTCTTTTACGGATGTTAAAAATATTGCCCTCGCATTGTAAAGAAGAACAAGATTTTTGGAGCAGTTTGAGATTCCTAAAGAATAAGTCTCATAAGCTTCTTTGTAATTTTCTAATTTTTCTTGAACTTGTCCTTTGAAAATATAATATTCTGCTGTTTTATTATCTTTTTCAATTGATTTATTGATAGATTTTAAGGCATTTTTGTAATCATTTTTATTTGCAAGTTCAATTGATGTACTATAATATTCCTCTGCTGTTTGGCCAAAAACCAAATTTATTGACATAAAGAAACAAAGAAAATAGAGCAGGGTTTTCATAAATGTTTTTTTGCAGATTCAAAGCTATCATAATTTTTCTATTATGATGTTTATTTTTTCAAATTTGAACAAATTATTTATCTTTAAACAAAATCTTTTGATTTGATATTCTCTCTAAAAATATTGTGAAAAAACAAAAATAATATGAAAATAATTTCTTTTAATGTAAACGGAATAAGAGCCATTGCTCAAAAAACATTTTTTCAAGATATGCTAACTGTAAATGCAGATATAATTTGCTTGCAAGAAACAAAAGCTACTGCAGAGCAAGTTGTTGAAACATTGAAACCTTTGGAAGGATATTTTGTATATGCCAATGAATCAGTTAAAAAAGGCTATTCAGGAACTGCCATCTTAACCAAAATCGCGCCTCTTTCGGTAACTTTTGACATGGGACTTGAAGAACACGATCAAGAAGGTCGAGTGACTTGTGTGGAGTTTAATAACTATTTTCTAATAACAGTTTACGTTCCCAATTCTGGTAGCGAATTGTTACGCCTAGGGTATCGCCAAAGTTGGGATGCTGATTTTTTGACTTATTTAAAAAAGCTAGAATCTGAAAAACCAGTCATCGTTTGCGGCGATTTTAATGTGGCACACAAGGAAATTGATTTGGCTCGTCCAAAAGCGAATTACAATAAATCTGCAGGATTTATGCAGGAAGAAATTGATGGAATGAATGCTTTTCACGCTGATGGATTAGTAGATACTTTTAGGAAATTAAATCCTACTGAAGTAAAATATTCATGGTGGTCATACAGAGGAGGAGCAAGAGAGAAGAATGTAGGCTGGAGAATTGATTATTTTTTGGTTACTGAAAATTTTCTACCAAGTTTAAAATCTTCCTTTATTTTGAATGAAATATATGGTTCAGATCATTGTCCTGTCGGGATTGAATTAGCTTAATTTAGGTGAAATTAACTTGAATTTTTAAAATACTTTGATTTTTCGTTCAAATGGATTTGGCAAAGTCAATTCGAAATATTGCAATATTTCAAACACTTTAAATTACTTCAATCTATTCAAATTTCAATTCGAAATATCGCCATATATCGAATATTAACATTAACATATAATTCCATCATTCCCTTCAATTTTTAACCACAAAAAAAAGCTGTAATTTTTCAATCTTACAGCTTTTTTTATAATTCTTTAGAATCAAGTAAATATCAAATAGTCATGATGTCTTTTTCCTTAGCATCAATGATGTCTTCCGCTTTTTTGATGTAAATATTTGTAATATTTTGAACTTCAATTTCAGCACTTTTTGCCAAATCTTCTGACATTCCATCATTTTTCAAATCTTTGATCATGTCAATGCCGTCTTTTCTGTTGTTTCTAATTCCAACTTTTGCATGTTCTCCTTCTGCTTTCGCCTTTTTAACCATTTCTCTTCGACGTTCTTCTGTCAAGGGTGGTACATTGATCAAAATTACCTCTCCGTTGTTTTGCGGCGCAAATCCTAGGTTAGAATTGATAATTCCTTTAGCGATTTCTGGCAACATTGTTCTTTCCCAAGGTTGAACTGTAATTGTTCTTGCATCTAATGTTGAAATATTAGCTACTTGGGTAATTGGAGTAGGGGAACCGTAGTAATCTACCATCACACTTTGAATCATGGATGGAGTTGCTTTCCCTGCGCGTACTTTTTGCAGCTCATTTTCTAGGTGAACAAGTGTTTTCGCATTTGAGCTTTTCAACTCGTCATAAATCATTTGAATCTCTTCAGTCATAATCAATTTGTAATTGAAATTGGAAATATATTATTTTTCAATCTTAGTTTTGAACGATTGTACCAACTTTTTCACCGTCCAATAATTTTTTCAAATTACCTGGAGTATCCATGTCGAAAACGATAATTGGTAAATCATTTTCTTTACACAATGTAAATGCAGTCATGTCCATAACTTGCAGACCTTTACTATAAACATCATCAAAAGTGATCGTTTCATATTTGGTTGCATTTGGATCTTTGAAAGGATCTGCGGTGTAAATTCCGTCAACTCTTGTTCCTTTCAAAATAACATCAGCATTGATTTCAATAGCTCTCAATGAAGCTGCTGAATCAGTGGTGAAATATGGATTCCCTGTTCCTGCGCCAAAGATGACAACACGGCCTTTTTCTAAATGGCGAACAGCGCGTCTTCGAACATAAGGTTCAGCGATTTCTTTCATTTCGATGGCTGATTGTAATCTTGTTTTTAATCCCACAGATTCCAATGCTGCTTGCAAAGCCATACTATTGATCATTGTGGCTAGCATTCCCATGTAATCACCATGGGTTCTATCCATTCCACCTTCTTCAGCTTGAACTCCTCTGAAAATGTTTCCTCCACCAATTACAATTGCTACTTCTATGCCTTTTTCACAAATTTCTTTGATTTGTGTTGCATAAGAATTGATTCTATTGTTATCAATTCCAAATTGTTTGTCGCCCATTAATGACTCACCACTTAATTTTAGAAGGATGCGTTTGTATTTCATGAAATTCAAGTTTTTGAAAGATGCAGACAAATATAGTTAAAAAAGGGAAAAAGTAGGATACAAATTGAAATGCTTCTTTTTCATCAGAGAGAAATGGGCATAAAAAAAGGGTTAGAAAAAATCTAACCCTTTCAAAAAAATATTTCAATTACTTATTTCATTGCGAAACGCTCGAAAGAAGTTACTGTTAAACCTTTTTCAGCTGAGTTCAAGAATTCCTCAACAGTTACTTTATTATCGCGAACAAATTGTTGGCTTAACAAAGTGTTTTCTTGGAAAAATTTATTCAAACGTCCTTGAGAGATTTTCTCAGCCATTTCAGCTGGTTTACCTTCTTGGATAGCCAATTCTTTTCCAATTTCCAATTCACGATCAATCGTGTTTTGGTCGATACCTTCTTTATTCAATGCCAATGGATTCATCGCAGCAATTTGCATTGCAACTTGTTTTCCAGCGTCTTCAGCAGCAGCAGAGTTAACTGTTAAACCAACCAAAGTAGCCAATTGGTTACCTGGGTGATTGTAAGCAGAAACTTGCTCAGCGCTGATTTTTGCATATTTAGAAAGATCTAATTTCTCACCAATCACACCAACGTGCTCAGTGATTTTTTCTTCGATTGACAATTTATCGTCATAAGGAAGTGCTTTCAATTCTTCAATTGTATTTGGCAAATGTTTCAAAGCAACATCAACCAAAGATTGCATAAAAGCACGGAAATTATCATTCATTGCTACGAAATCTGTTTCGCAATTCAACGCCATGATTACTCCTGTTTTTCCATCCGCTGTAGCTTGAGAGAAAATTAAGCCTTCTTTTGCTTCATTTTCACCGCGTTTAGCAGCGATTTTTTGTCCTTTTTTACGAAGGATATCGATTGCAGCTTCAAAATCTCCGTTAGATTCTGTCAATGCATTCTTACAATCCATCATTCCAGCACCAGTTTGTTGGCGCAATTTATTTACATCTGCAGCTGTAATTGCCATGATAGTAAAATTTTTATTGTTTGATTAATCTTCTTTTGTTTCTTCTTTTGCTTCAGTAACTTCTGGAGTTGCTTCGGCAGCTACTTCTGGAGTTGCTTCAACAGTTGCCTCAGGAGCAGCTACAACAGCTACTTCTTCAACTACGTCTGTTTTATCAGTACCTTTATCTTTGGTATTTTTGCGATCTTCTAAACCAACTTTGATAGCATCACAAATCGCATCCAAAATAATTGAAATTGATTTTGTAGCATCATCATTTGCTGGAATTGGGAAATCAACAAATTTTGGATTTGAATTGGTATCTACCATTGCAAAGATTGGAATGTTCAATCTTTTTGCTTCGTGCATAGCGATATTTTCTTTTAAGATATCTACCAAGAAAATAGCTGCTGGTTGACGAGTCATATCAGCAATAGAACCAAAGTTTTTTTCCAACTTCTCACGTTGGCGAGTTTTGAATAAACGCTCTCTTTTAGAAAGTGTATCCCACGTTCCATCTGTCTTCATTTTATCAATTGAAGCCATTTTACGAATCGATTTACGAGTCGTTTGGAAATTGGTCAACATACCACCTGACCAACGTTCTGTTACGAACGGCATGTTTACAGCTTTTACGCGTTCAGATACGATTTCTTTCGCTTGTTTCTTTGTAGCTACGAAAAGAACTTTTTTACCTGATTTTGCGATTTGTGTCATCGCTGCACATGCTTGATCAAGATGAGCAATTGTCTTATTTAGATCGATAATGTGGATACCTTTCTTCTCATCGAAGATGTATGGTGCCATTGCTGGATTCCACTTTCTTTTTTGGTGACCGAAGTGTACACCTGCGTCTAATAACTCTTGAAAACCTACTTTTGACATTTTAGTATTGTTTTTTAATTGTTTACGTTCCTTTAGTAATCAGCGTAACGAGGGAGCCAGAGGCATATACTCAATCGCTTGGATACTAAACAACCGCCAAAATATTTTAATATTAACGTTTTGAGAATTGAAATTTCTTACGTGCTTTCGGCTGTCCTGGTTTTTTACGTTCAACCATTCTTGGGTCACGTGTCATTAAACCTTCAGCTTTCAATGCTGGTTTCAAATCCTCAGATACTTTTACAAGTGCTCTTGAAATACCTAAACGAATCGCTTCAGCTTGTCCGTTGATACCTCCACCCATAACATTTACAGTTACATCATATTGATCAACTGTATCCGTTAATTGGAAAGGGTGTTGAATTTTTGATTGTAACATCGCAACAGGAAAGAACTCTTTGTATTCTTTTTTATTTACGATAACTTTACCAGTACCTTTTTTCATGTAAACTCTGGCAACAGAAGTTTTTCTTCTTCCTAATGTGTTGATAATTTCCATAATTATTTTTTAGATGAGCTAAAAGTAATTACTTCAGGTTTTTGAGCTTCTTGCTTGTGCTCTGGACCTACGTAAACTTTCAAGTTAGTAAATAAATTACGTCCCAAAGTATTTTTTGGCAACATTCCTTTTACAGCTTTCTCAATCAAACGTTGAGGATGTTTTTGTAAAATTTCTTGTGCAGTCAAAATTCTTTGCCCACCTGGGTAACCCGTGTAGCGAACATACTCTTTGTTCACCAATTTAGTACCAGAAAATGATACTTTCTCTGCATTAATAACAATTACGTTATCTCCGCAGTCTGCGTGTGGTGTGAAGTTTGGTTTGTGTTTTCCACGTATCAACTTCGCTACCTCACTCGCCAATCGACCAACAGTTTGGCCTTCGGCATCTACCAACAACCACTTCTTTCCAGAGGTTTCTGTGTTAGCAGACTTCGTTTTGTAACTTAATGTATCCACAATAAATATTAATTAAATAAGACAATTCCCCTAATTTGGGGGTGCAAAGATACAACTTAAAGATTTTATTAACAAACGAAATTTGAAATATATTCAATTTCGGTCACAGAACTATATAATATAAGTGATTTTAGTTCTAAATTGAGCATAAATTGGAGGATGTTTATAATAAAAAAAAATGCGTCACAAAATCAATTTTCGCAACGCATTTTAACAATATAGTTTTTTGATTATTTTGCTTTAAATGAATTTATAGCATTAACAGTAAAATCTGACAAAACCAATTTCCCACTCATTCCTGCGCGTTCATGCAATAATTCATCCCAATTTTCTGTTCCTTCCCAAAAAATACTTTTCAGCATTGACATGGCTTCTGGATTGGATTTGGTTAAATTCTCTGCTAATTTATCAATAGCCAAATCCATTTCGTCTATATTTTCAAACAACTCAGCATACAAACCTTTTTCTCTTGCCCATTCAGCACTTTTCCATGAGGTGGCGTCAATTGCCAATTGGCTCATTGCGGATGTTCCGATCTTACGAGTAACAGCCGGTCCAACAACAAACGGTCCGATTCCTACAGCAAGTTCGGATAATTTAATATCCGCGTTTTTTGTAGCAAAGCAATAGTCAACAGCCGAGGCCATTCCAACACCACCACCAACTGCTTTTCCTTGAACACGTCCAATGATAAATTTAGGACATTTTCTACAAGCATTGATAACGTTTGCAAATCCAGAAAAGAATTTTTGACCTGTCTCAAGATCTCTGATTGAAATTAATTCATCAAAACTTGCACCTGCACAAAATGATTTTTCTCCAAATGATTTCAAAACAATCACCTTGACCATGCCATTATTGCCTAATTCAGTGATTGTATCTGCTATTTTTTGTAATATTTTTCCTGGTAATGAGTTGCTTAATGGGTGACCAAATTCAATAGTTGCAATGCCTAGGTTATCTATTTCGTAACTTACGTGTCCTAAATTGATGGCTTCTAACATTTCTTTTTCTAGTTTTTTTAGCAAAAATAATTAAATACTCATAAGTATCGCAAAAAATGAAGGGGTAGTTTAAAAAAAAACCTGCACTTTGATTCAAATGCAGGTTTTTTAAAGGGGTAAGCGCTATTTTATTTAAAAGTAGTTTCGTCAATTGAACCGTTAATTTCAATAGTAATAACTTTTCCTTCCAAACCTAATTCACCCATCATTAAGGTCATTTTATGTGGAAATTGAAGTCCATTAACTGCTTTGAAATCACTAAAGGATCTTGAAGCTTCAATCACTTGGTCTCCTTCTTTTTGGATTGAAACTGATTTGATTTTCATGAAGGTTTTTGTATCAAAATAATCAAAGGATTGTTTTTCACCATCAACCATTTTTAAAACATAAGCATCCGTATTATTTACTTCTTCAATACCTACTAATTCAACTTTAATTCCAGATGTTGCATAAGTCAATTCAGGAAAAAGTCCAGCAGATTTTTGCTTGCTAGCAATTTCTTCAGCTGTCAAATCTTTTTTACCTGTTTGCATATTTGAAGATGCTCCAGCTTTTCCATCAAAATATTCTTTTTGAATCATCATCCCTTGCATTTCAATTTTCATTGCTTCTTTATTTGGTGCAACAAAAAAGGTGGTCATAGTAAGTGGGGCAGGGATTTGTTGTGCAGACATTTCCATCACTTGTTTTACTGATTTTACTTTTTTGATTACTTTATTTGCAGCTTTCATTGAAGTAGTACCTGTATTGGCAAGGATATATTTTTCAATCAATTGTTCTTTCGTAATATCTGCTGGCTTAACTTCTTTGGCAACATTGCCAAATGCATCAAACATTTCAATTTTTCCATCTGCATCAAAAACTTTTAATTTCTCAATGATCTCTTCATTTCCAACAACGATGATGTTGCAATTTTTAGAAGTAAAGTAAGTTTGAGCCATTTCTAATACATTCTCAGTATTTACTGCATCCAATCTTTTCAAATAAGTTTGATAGTAATCTTTAGGTAAATTGTTTTGAATAATGTTCAATGCAAATCTTGCAATCGTTTGTGGGTTCTCTAATGAGCGAGCAAATCCTCCAGCCATTGCTGATTTAGTCAAATTGATTTCTGATTCTTTAACATAACTGTTTCCAATATTGTCAAGTTCTTTCAAAATTTGAACAATTGCACTGTCAGTTACATCATTTCTGAAGTTTCCAGATGCTGAAAACCAACTTCCATTGTCTGTAATGTCAATGCCTGAATAACAACCGTAAGTGTATGCTTTGTCCTCACGTAAGTTTTGCATCAAACGTGTTCCAAAACCTCCACCTCCTAAAATTCCGTTTGTTACGGTTAGTGGCAATTGATTTGGTTGTCCTGGTTTCATTTTTACTGGAAAAGTTACCGTAACTTTCGATTGTACAGCGCCTGGTTTTTTAACGAAAATCACACGATTTCCTTTGTTAAATTGACCTTCACCTAGCTCAGCTTTGTAAACTGGTCCACCTTTCCAAGAACTGAAATATTTGTTGACCATTTCAGTTGCTTGTGCTTTGTTAACATCACCAACTATCACCAAATAGCTTCCTTTTGGAGTGAACACTTTTTTGAAATAACTTTCAACGTCAGCTTTATTGATAGCAGCTAAGGTAGCTTCTGTCATGATTTCACCATAAGGATGACCGTTTGGAAAATTGGCTTTTCTTTCGGCATTGTCAGACATCTCATCTGGACTTGATTTTGCAGACAATAAAGCAGATTCGTTTTGTTTTTTGATTCTTTCAAATTCTGAATCTGGAAAATTTGCATTATACAAAACATCAGTCATTAAAGTCAAGCCTTTTTCAATATGTTTTGTCAAACATGATAAATACATGGATTCCCCATCAGCATTCAATGTTGCACCAATGTAATCCACTTCAGCATCCAATTTGTCTTTTGAACGGTTACTTGTTCCAGACATAATTAATTGACCTGCGATTTTAGATAAACCAGCTTTAGAACCTTCATTCATTGGGTCAGAACCCGTCACCAATCGAATTGAAACTTTTGGTAATTTGTGGTTTTCAGAAAGAATAACTGTGATTCCATTTTCAGTTGTAAAAACTTCTGAATCCTGAATATTTATTGTTGGTGGTGTTCCTGCCTTAGGACGCACAGATCGATCTAATTGGCCAAAGCTTGCGGCAGCAACCAAAATCAACGCACCTGATAAAATAATTTTTTTCATTTTGAATATCTATTTATATGAGATCTAAAATTTGTATTTGAATCTGTTGATTCACCACGAACTTCGATTTCGTATTAATTTTTTGGTTTCGGTAAATAATATAAAATAACCCTGTTTTCAGGAGTGAAGTATTTTTTAGCTACACGTTGAATATCTTCGCGAGTTACAGCCATATATTTTGCCAATTCGCTATTGATAAGTGCAGTACTTCCCATGTACATATAATTTTGTGCTAAATTTTCGGCAATTCCTGCAACAGAACTATATGCGGAAACGATATCATTTTCTTTTCCATTTCTTAATTTTTCGAATTCTTCTTGAGAAATCAATGCGTCTTGAACCGATTTAATTTCTTCATCTAGCGCATTTTGCAAAGTGATTAAATCAACTTTGGCAGAACCAATTGCAGCAACCAATCCCAATCCTGGATCTTCTAGCGGGAAGGCAAAAGAAAATGCAGCCATGGCCAATTGTTTTTTCTCAACGATGTTTTTATTCATTCTAGAACTTGTACCACCTGAAAGAACAGTATTCAACATGTCAAGCGCATAAGCATCTGGATTTGTTTGTTCTGGAAGTCTGTATCCCATAAAAACAGCTGGTAATTCGATGTTATCGTAAACTGTATCTACTACAACACCTTTGAATGGTGGTTCATTTCTTTCTGGTCTTGGAATTACAGTTGGCATTGCACTGTATTTTTTGATCACTTTTTGAGCTTCAGCATCTTTTGAACCTAAAAAGTTTTTTGCATCAAATTTAGTTTTTGCAATACCATAAGTTTTTAAGAATGCCTCATCAGTTTGGCTTTCAAAATCACGAAATAAATTGATTGCCTGACCTGTAGGGATTGATCCGTAGTATGTTGCAATCCATTTTTTTGTTTCTTCAATATTGATGTCACCAGCAATTGAAAGAACAGAATTTGAAGGCACATAGAAAGTTCTGTAAAAATTCACATAATCTTCTTCTTGTGCAGCATCTAGGTGCTCCATACTTCCAATTGGTTGCCATTTGTAAGGATGTTTTTGATACATTCTAGCAAACATTTCTGTCAAAAAAGAAGCGTATGGTTGATTGTCAACTCTTTGTCTTTTTTCTTCTTTTACTACTTGACGTTGTGTTTCAATACCTGTGTTGTCAACTTTAGCATGTAAAAGTCTTTCACTTTCTAGCCAAAGTCCTAGTTCTAGTTGGTTTGATGGCAAGAGTTCATAGTAATATGTTCTATCTTGAGAGGTGTTTGCATTTAAAGCTCCTCCATTTTTTTCAACTAATTCGCTATATTCTCCTCGACCAATGTTCGCAGATCCTTCAAAAAGTAAGTGTTCAAAAAAGTGTGCAAATCCCGTTCTTGTTGGGATTTCGTTTTTGGAACCTACGTGGTACATAATTGATACGGCAACAATAGGGGTAGCATGTTCTTCGTGTAAGATTACATGAATACCATTTGGTAAGTCATATTCTACATACTCGATTTTGCGCTGAGACCAAACATTACCAGCTAAGGTAAGGGCTGCAATGGCAAAAAGATGTTTTTTCATGTTTTATCGATTGATTTATATTATTAACTTTCAAATATCCTTTTTTTAGGGTTGTCAAATATAAGTAAAATGATTATTGGATAATCCAATGGATGAAGTACTTTATTTAAATGATGAAAAAAATTCGAATATTCCTTCTTAATTTATTTTGAGTTTACTAGAATTGGTCTTTTTTATCAAAAGTATTTTTTAATTTTTTTTCGTTTTGGTACAAAATGTTTGACTTTAATTGTGTTTTGTTCATTCGTTTTAACATTTTTTACAAAAAGTAGTTTAATATTATTTTTTTAATTTAATTTCACATATTAATTATTTGGTTTTTTTGTCTTTTATTGATTTTCATTTTTAATCAGTTTTAGATAACGTTAATTAACTTTTAAGGTACTTACTATGATTACTCGAATAATACTTTTCGTTTCAACAGTTTTTATTTCTGGCTTGTTAATGGCTCAGACATATACCCAATCGCCTATAGCCATCAATTTTGAGAATCCAGTCAATGTGGTTTCTAACACCAGTGATGATGATGCTGCCTTTACTAGAAATATAGGATTTACTTTCAAGTTTTTTTGCAACGATTTTACGCAAGTAGGTTTAAGTACCAATGGTTTGATGACTTTTGGAGGTACATCAACAATTCTAGCAAATACATGTCTTCCAAATGCTGGTGCACCTAATAACTTAATTGCAGCTTATTGGGATGATTTATATTTCGATTTAAGTTGCGCTCCTGCTCATTTTTATGACCAAACATTTGGTACTGCACCTAATAGATATTATGTAGCTAGTTGGGTTTCTTTTCGTGCATATGGAGGGAGTTGTGGGCAATATATTAATACTCAAATAAAGTTATATGAAACTTCAAATATCATAGAAGTCCATGTTCTATCAAATTCCTTGGGAACAAATAATAGTGGTACCATTGGAATTGAAAATGCTGCAGGTACAACAGGTTATCAGGCAGTTTGTAATGCGAATCCAGGAAATAATGTTGCTTTTCGTTGGACACCAAGCGCTCCTGCAGCTCCAGCTCAAGTTGGTTGGACAACAGTAAATGCTACTCCTTTTTCTGTCCCTTCTTGTGGAAACTATTCAGCAAATTTATGTATTGGAAGTGGAGTTGGTGTACCAGCCTCATTGGTTCAAGGAGTTAACTATACTGTAGAGAATCAAGGGACTGCTGCGTGTGGAACTGCTATGACAACAGCATACTTACAAGCATGGTCACCTGGAGGTTCTACGGCTTGTAGCATGGATCCAATTGGTTCACCAGGAGTTAATACAATTTCATTTGATGCACCCACCACCGGAACTCATCAAATTAATGTGTCATCCAACACACCTTGTGCCAATGCAAATACTTGTGGAGGAGGATTAGGTGGAGTTACAGGGGGAGGTTCAGCATTATTGAGATATATTCAAAATACAACTATCTCCAATACAACTTCAACTGCTGATATTTGCTTGACAGACACAAAATCATTAACTGCAACATTGGGAGGGGCGCACAATAATCCAACTGTTGTTTGGTCTATTCAAGGGGGAACAGCTACAGGTTCAATTTCTGGAACAACTTATACTCCTACTTCGTCAGGAAGTGTAACAATTCGTGCAACAGTTGGGAATTGTTTTAGCGATGTTACTTTTAATATAGGAAACATAACTCCAACTTTTGCAGCAGTAGCCGATATATGTTCAGGAGATGCATTAGCAGCACTTCCAACCACTTCGACAAATGGCATTACAGGTGCATGGTCGCCAGCGTTGGATAATAC
>JBFYPS010000156.1:0-5806 GCA_041303135.1 Crocinitomicaceae bacterium
ATATTAATCCCGTAGTTTTGGTGTTTTTAAAATCAATTGACTCTGGAAATTTACCTTCAAATTCCTGCATAATAATCGTCAATTGATTGCCTTCCAAACTTGTTTTTACTTGAATTTTTCCTTTACTTTTTTCGTTATAAGAATATTTGAAGGAATTCATAAATAATTCATTCATCAACAATCCTAAGGGCATGGCATTGTCCATTTCTACAGAGATTTCTTCTCCAAGATATTCTAATTCAATTTGATTGTTTATTTTCAAATAATCAAAAAGTTCTGTCAAATAATCTTTGATTTTGATGTCGTGAAGTGATTCACTTTTGTACAACATTTCATGAATTGAAGCTGTAGATTTGATGCGTTTTCTGCTCACGCTGAGCGCATCTTTAACTTCCTGATTATTAGAATTCATTTCTTGAAGTTGCAATAAACTCCATATTAAAGTCAAATTATTTTTTATTCGATGGTGAATTTCTGCCAATAAAATTTCCTTTTCTTTCAAGGAAGCTTTGATTTTTTTCTCAATTTTTACTCTGTAGGTAATATTTCTACCAAAACAAGCAATTCCAATTAAATCATTTCCTTGATAAATTGGTGACATTTTCAATTCATACCATTCAACGTCATTAAATTGACCCTTAGGCATTTCATATTCTGAAATAATGGTTTCTCCTTTTAAAATCTTATTGTAAAAAAACAACCAATAATCAATTACATCCTGACCATATAAATCTTTCTGAAAAAATGGTTCGTTGATATTCAGCGTTCTACCATAGAGAGATTCTGAGTTTTGGTTAAATGTTTCATTGCTTGTGATCAAATTTAAATCGCAATCCAAACTCCAAAAAAGATCTTTGCTGCTATTAAAAAATACATCTTTGATACTAATTTCCCTTTCAATTTGCTTTTGCAATAGTTTTCTTTCAGTAATGTCATTGAAATTAATCACAATTTCGACCAAATCTCCTGCATCATTTAAAACGGGATAGCCGTTTACTGTAAGCCAAACAATGTCGTCTTTAACAGGTCTGTATACACCAAATGTTACTGGTTTCAAAGTTTGCTTGGTACTTTTTATTTGTTCCACAGGATAGTCTTCAACGGCAAGTGCTTTATAGTTTTCATCTACAAATTTCCATTCTGGGTGAATAGCCAATCTCCCAAGCATTTGATCTTCTGTTAAATCCAGTAATTCCTCCGCCTTTGGATTGCATTTTATCACTGAAGAATCAAAGGAATGCACAATTATCCCGGTATCCAAATTATTCAATAATCCACGAAATCTTTCTGTGGTTTGAATTATTTCGTTTGATATTTTCTTTTGATTCGAAATATCTCGTACCACAACAATTTTGTATTTGCTGTTAGATTTCTCAATTTGATTGACTCGAATATCAACGCACAATTCAGTATTGTTTTTCCTCGTCAACAAACATTCTTTGTTTTCAATTATACTACTGTTGCTTGCAATTTTGAAGGTAATAAATAAATAACTGATGTGCTTTCCAATTAATTCTGATTTCTGCAATTCAAACATATTTTCAATATTTGAATTGGTCAATTGAATATTGTCCATTTCATCTAAAACGATAATTCCATCCGGAAAATCATTGATAATATTTCTATATGTTTCGACGTGAGACAAACTGTAAATTTTAACACACAAACACTATTTGAAGCATTCGTTAAACTCAAAAATAGTAATTTATCATAGATATTCAAAATAGCAATCAAATTGACCATTTCTTGTAGAATCAATTCCTACTCATTTCATCAAAAAGTTGCGTGATTTCTTCATCTGAAATCAAAAATACTTCGAAAGTCATTTTTTCATTTGAAAAAAGAAAATCTGCAAAAGGATTTTGTTCATATACTCCTGTAAAAATATCGATGTGATTCTTTTTTATGGCGCCACCAGTATCGCCTGCAAAGAAATAACCATCATGAACAAAAATGTCACCGTTTGGCATTTGAATTGAATCGCCTTTTGCATTTGGAATGTAAATCACACTTCCGTATGAAATTATTGTTGGATCCACAGCAATGGTTCGAAAAGGAAGTAATTTATAGCTTTGAACGCCATTGCCAAATCCTTCTGATACTTTCCAAATGACTCGCCCCCAACTTTCTACATTTAATTTGCTATTCTGAAATTTTTTACATTTTCTACAATCTACCCAATTGGTATCACCTGTAGATGCATAATTGATTACCATCATTTTTCCTGTTGAATCACTGATAAAAGCTGTACCTTCTAACGCGGCGGTGCAAAAATCACAAGTATCACCAAAAAGTTGTCGGTTTACTCCGTCTTCAAAAACGATGGGAATTTTTCCGCTGGATGTAAATTGATGAATGTAATATTGCGTTGCCCATAAATTTAATTTTTGCAAACTGTCAGTTTTTACAGGAGCTTCAAGGGTAAAATTATTGATTTCATTCTGGGAAAAACCAATGTTTTCAAAAAGGAAAATTATCAATATGTACACCAATTTATCCATAAATCAAATATAGACTATTTTCGGTCATTTTTCGTAAATCTCAATCGGCAATAAATCTGGATCTGAGAAAAATGTAAATTGTTTATGTGTAAATTCATCATTTCTAATCGGTTCAACTTCAATTTGCAATGACTGAAGCAGGGAAACAGATTCAAAAATATCGTCCACCTCAAACGCCAAATGTCGTAATCCAACTGCTTCTGGTTTTGAAGTTCTTTTTGGCGGATTTGGAAAGAAAAATAATTCTATTAAATAGTTATCATTCAACGACAAATCAACTTTATAGGAATTTCTTGTTTCCCTGAAAATTTCATTTTGAACCTTGAAACCTAAAATTTCGGTGTAAAACTTCTTCGATTTTTCTATATCACTGCAAATGATCGCAACATGATGAATTCGATTGATTTTTAGAATGAAGCATCAATTTCTAGCAAAACATTTCCAACCTTTTGCGCCGACTCCACATATTGATAGGCTTCAACAATTTGTTCAATCTTATAAGTTCTATCAATTAAAGGTTTAAATTGATTTGTTCGAACCAATTCTGCTAAAAACTGGACATCTTCCAAATAGATGAAAGGAATCGGAAACAACACTTTCTTCTTGCTAAAAATTGGCGTCAACAATGCCAACCAAACATTGGCTCCGCGCTTTCCTAATTCAGTAGAAATGTAAATCCCTCTTTCTTTCAATACTTTTTTGCCAATTTTAAACGATGATTTTCCAACGGCATCAAAAATTAAATCAAATTTTTCTGGCAAATGTGTATAATCTTCTTTCTGATAATCAATCACTTTATCAGCGCCCAAAGATAAGATTAGATCAACATTTTGCGTGTTGCAAACGGCTGTTACATGTGCCCCAAAATGCTTCAAAAGTTGCACTGCTGAAGAACCAATTGCGCCTGTCGCTCCATAAACCAACACATGATCTCCTGCTTTAACCTTGGCCGCGCGAATATCACACAGCGCATAATGCGCGCCTTCACAAATCGCTGCAGCTTTATCTATTTCAATGTTTTCAGGAACTTTTTCAATTGTTGATTTTTCTTGCAAGCACAAATATTCAGCATGCGCTCCAAAAGTTTTATCGTTGTAACCAAAAACTTTGTCGCCAATTTTGAAACCCGTCACTTCTGAACCGATTTCAGCAACAATTCCTGCAAATTCGTTTCCTAAAACTTGGCTCTTGGGTTTTAAAAGTCCACTGAAAAAGCGAGAAATAAAATATTCAGCACTGCGAAAACCACAATCCGTTCGATTCACTGTGGAATATTTCACACGTATCAAAATTTCATTTGATTTAGGAATAGGTTTTTCAACGTCCGCCAAAGAAACCACTTCTGGTGGACCATATTTAGAATAAACGCATGCTTTCATGTAAATAGATTTTAGTTAAAAATAAACTTTATTTATGTAAATTAATCTCCATCAAATACATATCTAAATCTTTTGCCCAAAAATCGGGGTGAATTTCTTTCAATTCAAATCCATGCTTTTCATAAAAAGGGAAAACCAATTGTGAAGTTCTGACAATGATTTTTTGTAAATCATAGTTTTTTTTCAGAAACTCAATTCGATGTTTCAACAATTCACTTCCAATTTTTTGTCCGTGAAAACCCGGGTGAATCATTCCCCAACTGATGATTCCAAATTGTTTTTCTAGATTCAAATTGATGCCACCACAACCAACGATTTGATGATTTTTTTCAATCACAAAATACGATTCAATTTCAGAATCTAAATATCGTATAAAATCATTTTCTTCTTCAACGCCAAAATATTTAGGCGTGTTTAATCGCAATAATTCAATCAAAAATGATTTATCATTCTTCTCATAGGGTCTTATTACTGATTGATTATCCATACATTGAATTTAAAATCAATGTACATCAATGATTTCAATGTCGAAAACCAAGATTGAATGCGGTGGAATATCTGGTAAATCATTGTCGCCGTAACCCAATGTTGGCGGAATAATCAACTTCGCCTTGCCTCCTTTTTTGAGATACATGAAAGCTTCTTTCCAACCTTCGATTAATTTCGAAACTTCAAAGGTGATTGGCGTTCGTTTGTGCATGCCATCAAAGGTTTTTCCGCTTAATAACTTCCCTGTGTAAGTGAAACTTACTTCATCGTTGAATTTGATAAATTCACCTTCTCCCACATTTTCGATGTAATAATACAATCCAGATTCCGAGCGTTGATATTTAGTATCTGAATTCGCAATAAATTTCTCTATTTTTTGATCAAATTTCGATTTATCTTCTTCAGAATAAGTTTTACAACCAATTAAAAATAAAGTAATTATTGCGAATGTGAAGTATTTCATTTTCCTATTAAATTGTATTTTTAAATCTTATAATTTGACTGGAGTTACCGTAAATCCTTCTTTTTCCAACAAACGAATTACACCGTTTTCTCCCCCTAAATGTCCTGCACCCACAGCAATAAATGCTTTTCCTTGTGAAACGTAGTTCTTTATTTTCGGAATCCAATTTTTATTGCGATTATCTAAAAAAGCATTTTGCTCCTCTGCCAAAACGCCTCCTTCAGCGTGAATCATATTGTATAATGAATCAATGCGTTGACGTCGGTAAATCTGTTGCATTTGTGTGCTCATTTCATTCGATTTTGCTTCCTCTCTGATTCCAGCCATTACCATTTCAGCTTGTTGTTCTTTGGTCAAGTCATCGAAAATTTTCATTTGATCGGCGATTGTTTCCAAACCTTCCATTTTGATTTTGTTCTTATTGGCAATATTTTGGAAAGTCATTTCGTAAGATTCTGTCTTTCCCATAAATTGCATTTGTGTAGCAGTTTGCACCAAAACGAAAGGCTTGAATTTGGAAAATGTAGTCTTGAAGGCATTCTCGTCCATCATCATTTTCGATTTAGTCCAAGCTAAAATTGTGTCCATTTGTTGAGGAGTGAAAAAATCGTAAAAAGTTCCTTCTTTCAAAACTACATATTTCATAGCTTCTGCTTGATTCGGTATTCCAGCAAGTTCCATCACCAACAAATCTGATTTTTTAACTAACTTTTCCAAACTTTCTGGAAAATAAAAATATTGTTTTTCAATCAAATGCATTGTTCCAAACAAATACGATGGTTGTTTGAGTCCATTTCCTTCAATTTTCCACAGCAATGAAGTTTGTTCTGGAGCGGTTTGATTGCTTTTCCAAAGGAAAGATGATAATGTAATAAATAAACTTAAAATTCCGAAGGAATAGTACCATTTTCTATTTTTCATGTGGTATTTTTATTTCAATTGGAGACAAAATTAAAGCAATCATTTGCTCAAGC
>JBFYPS010000157.1:0-6146 GCA_041303135.1 Crocinitomicaceae bacterium
ACATAAAATGGAAGAGACAGCAAGTCAATTTTTTCACCATCGGCACTTATTTGCTGAAGACCCATCACATTTAATCTAAAAGTAAGTTCTCCTGCAATGAAATTAAAAATGCTTGCACCGAGAGAAATGATGGTTAAAAATACCAAAACGATGGCCAAATAGACTGTTTGAATACGTTGAATCATGGTGTAAAATTATTTCTGCAAAGATAAAGTTTTGTTTGGAATATAAAGATTGAGAATGAATCAAAAGTGCATTTAAATTCTACTTTTTAATAGAGAAAATTTTACAAATTGGTTCTCTAACAAGACCATCCCCATTTTCAACTACCACTTCCAAAGAATCAAAATCAGCATATTTAAATGTTGATGTCAATCTGGCATCAATTGGATAAAACTTATTCAAACTTGCAACACGCGTTCCAATGTAATCTATACATAACTCTTCTCGCTGCTGATTTCGATACCCAAATAGCAAAGCTTTTGGAACACTTTTTTCAGAATTGATTTTTTGAAAATAATTTAATTGAATGGCAATTTTAGAATCTTTGGTTATTGAATCATTGTGTAGAAACAAACTTGGCAAAGTACCATAGAATTCTTTAGAAAAACTGTTTTTAGAATCTAATATCCAAACTTTTTTGGTTGGATCAAAATTGAAACTTGAGACTTTCTTACATTTTTTTAATTCAAAATTAGGCTGTTTTACCTGAAAAACCCAATCAAACCTCACCCCTTTTTGCAAAAATATTTGTTCAAATCGGGCGCGATTCATGTCTGCATAATGTAAAATAGAATGTATCAACTGATAATTCAAAATGAAATTATACTGAATCATGAAAAATGTAAAAACAATCAACAACATTTTAAAGATGCGATTCATTTGCTGAATCATAAAAATAATTGGAATGATTAATATTGGATAGATATCAATCATAGCTCGCATTCCCAAACTTCCACCATAATACCAACACCACCAAGAAGCAAGGATATATATGTAAATTGCAGAAAAAATCAAAAACCAAAGCAAAGCGAATTGATTAGAACGATACAAAAACCACAAAGCAGGAAATATCAATAGCAAAAATGGAGAATAAACGAAAAGTCCTTTGCGAAATCCAAATAGAACTTCTGGAATTTTAGGATTCGTCAAAAAGTCAAATCCTTCTGTGCTATAAGCGTTGAAGCCCCAAATTCCATGTTGTGAATGGATATTCAAATACTGAAGGAAAATCAAAAAACCAAAAATCAATACTCCTATTAAAATTACTGTTTTTTGGGAAGAAAAAATATTCTTTAACTGAATCCAAAGTTGATTGAAAGAACTGAAAAAGAAAGGAATAAATAGAAAAATCAGAAAATTAGTTGGTCGAATGATGGTAATTAATCCCAACAAAAAAAAGATCCAAATCAGTGATTTTTTAGATTGGTTTTCAGAATAGATTTTGACTTTTAATAGAAAAAAAGCAACCAATCCAAAGGTATAGATATGTGAAAAGGAAGGGTCGTAAACAATATAATAATGCAAATTAGTACCAAAGGTCAAACCAACGATGCCAAGTAAAATGGAACTTCTTGAAATTTGAAACTTTTGAAGTAAAGTTATCAAACTCAAAACTCCCAATAACCAAAATGACAAAGCAGCAGCAAATACCGAAAATTGATAACTAATTGAATAACCATCAGCATCGCCACCAAAAAACTTTGTTAATTGATGATTTATCCAAAAGAAAGGTGAAATACAAATTGCCGTTCCAATGAAATATTTATCTTGAAACTCCTTTTCATTTGTAGGAGATATTCCTTGAAAGAATTTTTTTGTAGGGTATTTATTTTGAATAAATTTTGCAAATTCAAAATGCTTCGTTTGATAAATCAAATATTGAGGTAAATAAGCATAATAACCTCCTCCATCGCTACTTATATTTGCATCAATTTCATGTTTATGCTTCTCGTGACTCGTATATTTATAATGCTTGTCTCCCTGAGCACCCAAAATATAGGTCATTACGACCAACAAAACAACCGTTGCTGATTTATGATTAAACCAAATCAAAAATTTATTTAAAAAATTCATTTTTGCGCAGTTTGTCTTAGCCAAAAATCCATCAAAACAATCGCTGTCATTGCCTCAACAATCGCCACGGCACGCGGAACAACGCAAGGATCATGTCTTCCTTTTCCATCTAATGTAATTTCATTTCCTGCTGAATCGATACTTTGTTGTGATTGCATAATTGTCGCTACAGGTTTGAAAGCAGTTTTGAAATAAATCGGCATTCCGTTGCTTATTCCGCCTTGAATCCCACCACTGTAGTTCGTTTTGGTTGAACCATCACTTTTGAAAATATCATTGTGTTTGGAACCGAACATTTCAGCACTGGAAAAACCTGAACCAATCTCAAATCCCTTGACAGCATTGATTGACAGCATGGCTTTTCCTAATTCTGCGTGTAATTTATCAAAAACTGGTTCACCTAAACCTGCGGGAACGCCCTGAACAACACACGAAACGCAACCGCCAATTGTATCTCCATTTTTTCGTGTTTCCAAAATCAAAAGCTCCATTTCCTGCGCTAAATTCAAATCTGGACATCGAACAATGTTGTTTTCAATTAAATTAAAATCAACTTCTTGAATCGCATCATCGGTCATTTTGATCTTTCCAACTTGAGAAACAAATCCATGAATAGAGATTCCTTTTTGTTTCAAAAATATTTTTGCTAAAGCTCCTGCTACTACTCTACTGGCAGTTTCTCTAGCGCTAGATCTTCCACCACCTCGATAATCCCTGTGTCCATATTTCTTATCGAATGTGAAATCAGCGTGAGAAGGGCGAAATTGGTCTTTTAAATGGTCGTAATGATTTGATTTTGCATCTTCATTTAGAATCAAAAATCCAATTGGTGCGCCGGTAGATTTTCCTTCAAAAATTCCAGATAAAAATTGAACTTGATCAGATTCCTTTCTTTGTGAAACGATATTAGATTGGCCAGGTTTACGTTTGTCTAACTCTGATTGAATGAACACCAAATCAATGTCAATATTCGCAGGAAATCCATCAATTACACCACCAATGGCAGTACCGTGTGATTCACCAAATGTTGAAACCGTGAATAATTTTCCGAAAGTTGAACCTGCCATGTTGAATGTTGATATTGAAAAATCTGAGTAAAGTTAATGATTTACTAGAAATTGAACCACAAAAAAAGAATCAACCCATTGCTGAATTGATTCTATTTAAAAATTGATACTTATATTATTTACAGATTGTTTCTTCTGTCATTTTCAATATTTTACGAACTTCTTCCAAAGTTGGTGCTTCCGCATACGTTCTCAACACTGGTTCAGTTCCAGAAGCACGAATCATCAACCATCTTTCGTCATCAAAGAAATACTTCCATCCGTCAATCGTTTTCACTTCGCGGATTTTGTAGTCACCAAAATGTGTATAAACATTGTTGTTACAGTTTGCGATAATGCTTTGTTTCAACGCTTCTGTGATATGTAAATCATTTCTTTCGAATTTGAATTCTCCGACAATTTCGTACACCTCATCGATTAATTCATCCAAAGATTTTCCTGATTTCGCCATGAACTCCCAGATGATTAATCCCATCCAAATTCCGTCTCGTTCAGGAATGTGTCCTTTGGTAGCAATTCCGCCGGATTCTTCTCCACCTAACAAAACATCTTGTTCAACCATGATTGTTGCAATCTCTTTGAAACCGATTTTGGTCGTGATATGCTCCAAACCGTAATGTGCAGCTAATTTTTCAATGCGCGGAGTACAACTGAAAGCCGTTACCACTTTACCTGACATTTGCTTGTATTTCACCATGTAATGAATTAACAATAGGATAATATGATGTGAATCAACAAACTCTCCTTTTCCGTTGTATAAACCGATTCTATCAGCATCACCGTCAGTTGCCAAAGCGCAATCGATTTTTCCATCAGCTATGATGAAATTGGCTAATTCTTGTAAATTTTTAGCAATTGGTTCTGGCGCTTGTCCGTAAAATGATGGATTATGCTCGCAGTGCAGAAAATGTGTTTCAGGCAAAATTCTCTTCATGGCGTTTTGTCCTGCACCGTACATCGCGTCGTAAGCCAATCTCAATCCCGATTTTTTGATTGCTTCTAAATCAAAATTTGCTTTCACGTGATCAACATAACGCGTTTCTAAATCAACGATTTCCAATTGACCTGATGCGATGGCATCTTGCAAGGAAATACTATTTAAATCTAGGGTATTTGTTTCAGGAATAATATCTTCCACTTCTTGCACGTGCCCTGGAGACAA
The DNA here is from genome assembly GCA_041303135.1 of Crocinitomicaceae bacterium. Taxonomy (GTDB): domain Bacteria; phylum Bacteroidota; class Bacteroidia; order Flavobacteriales_D; family Crocinitomicaceae; genus JAQVCM01. Next base: position 4,306 of record JBFYPS010000157.1, read on the forward strand.
TGGTCCTCCGAAATAGGCTTTCAATTTGAAACCATTATATGCCGGTGGATTGTGGCTCGCAGTGATTACAACACCTATTCCACAATTGAATTGATTCGCAGCCAATGAAATCATTGGAGTAGAAACAAAACCTTTCGCCATTTTGACATGAATTCCTTGACTCAAGAAAACTTTTACAGCAGTTTCAACAAACAATTCACCCGCAAATCGACAATCGTGTCCAATTACAATACTTGGTTTTTCATAATTTTGTTTTGTCCAATTACCAGTTGCAATTGCCACTCTAGCAACATTTTCTACAGTGAATTCATCTGCAATGATTGCTCTCCATCCGTCAGTTCCAAATTTAATTTTTTGTGCCAATGTATCTTGTTTTAAAATTTTCAACTGCAAATATAGGAAATAAGGTTTATCAATTTGTTATATTATTTCTAGAATATTTTAATAGTCAAGTTGTTAATCTCATTAAAAGCATGCTTAACAATAATTTAAATTTGAGCAATTATTTTCAGCAATTGTTTACTTACTTTTGTTCCATGCAAAAGATATTTTTTTCACTTTTAATAATATTCGCTTTTAATACAAAAGCGCAAGACTACAAGATTGGTTTTTACAATGTTGAAAACCTTTTTGACACAATCAATGATCCTGATAAAAACGACGAAGAATTCCTTCCAAGCGCTGAAAAAAATTGGAATGGAAAACGTTATATGGAAAAAATTACGCACATCAATCAAGTATTGGGTGAAATGGGAAATGTGTTGGCTGTTGGAATGGTTGAAATTGAAAATGCAAATGTGTTGAGAGATGTCATTCGTTTTTCTCCGACTATGTCTAAAACACATGGAGTTGTTCATTACGAAAGTCCTGACGAAAGAGGAATTGATGTTGGTTTGATTTACGACAGCATTCACTTGAAATTGCAAAAATCTGGTTCTATTAGATTTACTTTACCAGGCATGGAAAAACCAAGTTCGCGAGATATTTTATGGTCAAAATTCACTTCAAAAAAAGATACGATTTTTATGATGGTCAATCACTGGCCAAGTCGTCGTGGTGGAGAAGATAAAAGTGAACCAAATCGCATAGAAGCAGCTAAAAATGCACGCATTTTCATTGATTCAGTTTTGAATGTAAATCCCAAAGCGAAAATCATTTTTATGGGTGATTTAAACGATTATCCAACCGATAAAGCACCGATGTTGATTGCAGAAAAATTGCAACCACAGATTGTCAAAACATCAGGAGAATTTGGCGGAAGTTATTTCTACAACAATGCGTGGGACATTCTAGATCATATGTTGGTTTCACCGGGAAGTTTTAGCAAAAAGTGTTTCAAAGTGGTTCCAAATTCTGGAAAAATCTATTCTCCAAAATACTTGATGGAAGAATACAAAGGAAATATTCAACCATTCAGAACGTATGGAGGAAAGAAATATTTGGCAGGATATTCAGATCATTTACCTGTTTCGATTACAGTGAAATTGAAATAAGAAAAAGCTTTAAAATGAAAAAAGTATTCTCGAGGGAATACTTTTTTTTGCTCTAAAAATCAAAGCTATCAAGGCAATTGCGTCACGTACAAAAACTTCTTTTGCGCGGATTCGAAAGGTCGGTAAATGTAATACGCCTTCCCTCCATTGATGGCAACTTTGTCAACGTATTTGTGCTCAAATTGAATTTTATCGCCTAAAATTCCTGTTCTTAAATTGATATTCTGAACAGAACAAATTCCAGCTTTCTCAAAAAACGCGTAAACTTCACCTGTAATTTCATCTTGAAGTAAGTTTCTTTTCCAACCAGTTTGTTTGGGTTGATAATGATGAAAAATGGGAATACTG
>JBFYPS010000158.1:0-7005 GCA_041303135.1 Crocinitomicaceae bacterium
GTAGAAAAGGATTTGAATGGAAATAGCAAGCAGAAATTAATTGTAAATTCAAGTAAAGAATCTGCTTTATCGAAAACGGAAAATATTCAATCGCTTGAATTTAAACCTATTGAAAAACTCAATAGTCAATCTTTATTGAATGATGTTGCGGTTACTTACATCAAGCCTTTTTCCCAACCTAAGTTGGAAGAAAATAATGAATCTTCATTTGCATTGGTTGAGATGAAAAATCCAATCAAACCAATTACAAATAGAATTGGGGAAGCAATTAATCAGCAAGTAGATTTCAAAACTTCAAAGGCAGCAAAGAAAAAACCTGGAGGATTTTTATTGAAGGTTGGTAAATTTGAAATTTCACGAAAAGTATACGATAACTCTTCCATTGCTTTGAAATAGACATTAGACCAGTGGATAAAATGCATCTTCCAAGTGCTCAATGTCCGAGCGATAGCCATTGTGAACAATCGAAATAATATCAAATCTTGTTTCGAGATGAATGTTTTTTTCAAAAATGTATGCGTTGGCAACTTTGATAATTTGTTTTTGCTTACTTCTAGTCACAGCGCGCCATGGTTCACCAATTTCTGCAGTTTGTCGGGTCTTTACTTCCACCACAATTAATTTCCCTTCAGCCTCACAAATAATGTCCGCTTCAAGTTTTCCAAACCGATAATTTTTAGCTAAAATTTTATATTTTTTTTCAAGAAGAAATTGAGCAGCTTTACTTTCGCCCAAGATTCCTAGTTCTTGTTGTGTCATATAGTGGGTATTTAGATTTTTACTAAAGTTATGAATTCAGAACATAGCTTCCAATATTTCTACTATTTATTTTGTTTTTTTTCTTGATTAATTCATCTTGAAAGCAATTTATATTTATCTTTCCATTAATTAATTAACAATTCATGAGAAAACTATTACTTTTTTTAAGCATAACAAGTGTTATGTACTTAAATTCTCAAACTACTTTATTTGAAGATAATTTTGAATCCACCAACAATAATTGGACGCTCAATAGTGGGACCGGTGATAATCAATGGGTGATAAATAATATTTTTGCAGGCGACGCTTTTGGCGGACTAATTATCGTACCAACACCAGCGCAACCGAGCAGTTTCTCAGGTGGAATAAATAGCAATTATTTACATATTTACAACCAACCAATTTGTGGAGTTATTGCTTGCAATGCAAATTTTGATACTGGTTCTCCTTCTGACCAAACGGCAACAATGACAAGTTCAATAAGCACTGTTGGAATGAACAATGTTAATTTGAATTTTTGGTATTTATGCGCTGGCGACCCAAGCGTTTCGTATGGAATGGTAGAATATTCAACAAACGGAAGTACTTGGACTCAAATTGGTAGTGAATTAAGTGGTGTTTCAACTTGGACACAGCTTAATTTAACAGATATTGCTTTAGAAAATCAGCCAACTTTGAAATTTAGATTGCATTGGATAAATGGAGCAACTGGTGTTGATCCTGCTTTTTCAGTTGATGAATTAAAAATTACAGGAGTCAACAGTAATCAAGCTGTCATCGCAACAAATACGCCAAGTCTTTTAAGTGCTTGCTATGGAACAGATATTAATTTTACTATTCCTTTTTCTGCCATGGGAAGTTATGGAAATGGAAATGTTTTTACAGCAGAACTTTCCAATGCTTCAGGTTCTTTTATTTCACCAATAACAATTGGAACTTTAACTTCTTCATCCAATGGAAATCAAATAATCAACGCAACAATTCCTTCTGGAACAGCGGCTGGAAATGGTTATAGAGTTAGAGTTGTTTCATCTTCTCCTGCCGCTATCGGAACAGACAATGGTTTAGATTTTGTGATTCATTCTTTGCCATTTATTGTAATAACTTCAGATCCAGCAAGTGGAATTATTAATCAAGGTCAAACAATCATTTTAACGGCAACAGGAGGAACTGAATATCTGTGGAGCCCATCTTCTATTGTAAATTCTACTGTAGGGGCATCTGTTGTCGCTAATCCTTCAGTTTCAAGTATTGTTTCGGTTGTAGGAACAGATGAATTTGGTTGCTCAAGTTCTGCAGTAATTAATATTACTGTGAATTCAAATGCTGGAATTTTAGATGAAAAGAATACCTTAAATTTGGTTATTTATCCAAATCCAGCTTCTCAGTATTTTGAGATTTTGCGCAGTTCTACTGAACCAATTGATCGATTAGTTATCAAAGATGGGAATGGTAAAAAGATTAAATCTTATGAAAAGCCAAAGCCAGAAATGTTTTTCGTAGATGATATTCCTTCAGGAGAATATTTTGTTTCAGTAAAAATTGGAACCATTACAAGTATTTTGAAATTGATAATACCTTAAATCATTATTAAAATTATTTAGAAATATATCCTTTTTCTCCTTTTTGAATATTGTCGAACATCCACATGTAATTGTATAGCATGTGGCTGTCTATGAAATTTTTAACAGGCCAATATTCTGGAAAAAACACCCTTCCGCCTTTGTTTTCCGGAACTGTTTCAAGCCCAAAAACTTGACTTTGAGGGGCGATTCCATCTTGTTGCCAAACAGGGTCTGCATTGGGTTGATCTAGATTGGTACCATATTGCCAAACTTCTTGAAACATTGACCAATCAGCACCACCTACACAAGCACTTTCTGGAGCAATGATGTACATCTTTCCAAAAACGACTTTTCCTTTGAGTTCATCAATAAATCCCAATGCGTAGGAATATCCCATGCTGTGACAAACAATATCAATAGTGTCTAATGTTTTATTGCAATCCAAGGAATTGCATTTTGCAATTAAAAAAGCTTTACCTGCTATTTTTCCTTGTTCTCTACGTTCATTGAATCCTTCAATATTCGGCTTTGAATTCAATATTTTGTAAAAGTCTTTTTTAGAAAATGTCTTAACAGCCGCTATGCTAATGCCAAAATTTACCATCGATTTGTGACCAGAAGTTCGAATGGTTTGATTTCCATCGATGTAAAAACTCTCGTTAGGTTGTAGTCTCTTTTTGAATGCTTTGTCGATGCCTAACCAATAACCATATCTATCGTTACAAGTGACAATGTTATCACTATTGTCGTGGTTTTTATTTGGACCTCGATAGCCATTTGAAAACACTAAAAATCTTCTTGGATTGGATTTTCCTTCACCAAGGAATGATTTTGTGACATTTTCTTTTAAATAGTTGAAGATTTCTTGCTTTACAATTTCTGAATTTTGGTTGATGTAGGAATGAATTGTATAGTGATTTTCAGCCAATATTCTATTTTCGAACGGAATCAATTGAATGGAGTCGCTCGATTTAATAAACTGGATGGAAGAATCCGGGTAATGGTTAAAATAAAGTACAGGTTTTTCGATCTTACTAAACCATTTGTTTTCCTTTTTATAAAAAACAACGCTCGACAATTCAGTGTATTTAGTTGATTTTATTGGGAATTTATATTTTTTTACTTTAGTTGAATCAATGTTATATTCGAAATGTTTTCTACATTTTTTGTTGTTTGTTTTTTCAATGAGTGTCAAAACAGCATATTGTGCATCAAATAAATTTAAAGATTCGCTTTGCTTTTTACAGTTCAATTCTACCTCATGATTTCTCTTGTAGGGCTGATTGATTTTTGTATTTAATATCGTACTATCCTTGTTTAATTCCCAAAAATAGTATGCAACCATACCACCAACTTTTTTGTTTTTGGAGTTTTGGTTTTCTTGACATACTACCAAGAGATTACAACAAAAGATTAATATAAGTCCTAACCAATATTTCATACTTAGATATTCAACGAAAATAGATGGAAATAAGTATAATGATAATTTTTTTCTTGATGTAAAAGTATAAATTTAGTGCACAATAAACGGTTTTGATGTTTCAATTTTCAAAAGTCTTTTAAATGAGTATGTTTTTAGATTTGAATCTTTTCAGAATTGTATTTTTCAAATAAAATTCTCTTAAATTTGCGCACTTGAAACAGAAATAAAAATACCATGGGAAGAGCGTTTGAATACCGCAGAGCATCTAAAGAAAAGCGTTGGGACAAAATGTCTAAATTATTTCCAAAACTTGGAAAAGCAATCACAATGGCTGCGAAAGAAGGAGGTGGTGATCCTGACATGAATGGAAAATTGCGTACAGCGATTCAAAATGCCAAGGCTCAAAATATGCCTAAAGACAATATTGATAACGCAATCAAAAGAGCCACTCAAAAAGATATGGCTAACTTTTCTGAAATCAATTATGAAGGAAAAGGTCCACATGGTGTGTTGATTTTCGTCGAATGTGCAACGGATAATCCAACACGAACGGTTGCAAATGTTAAATCTTATTTCAATAAATCTGGAGGACAAGTGGTGCCAAATGGACAATTGGAATTTATGTTTAACCGCAAATCTGTTTTCGAAATTGTAAAATCCGATGCTATCGATCCAGAAGAATTAGAATTAGAATTGATTGACGCAGGTTGCGAAGAAATTGAAGTAACGGACGAACATGTAATTGTCTATGGTGATTTCACTTCCTTTGGTACACTTGCAAAAGCACTAGAAGATTTAAATATCGAAGTGCAAAAGTCAAGTTTGCAGCGCATTCCAACTTCACCAGTTGAGTTTTCAGAAGAAGAATTGGTATCAATTGAAAAGTTGTTAGATAAAATTGAAGACGACGACGATATTCAACAAGTTTTCACGAATATTGCTTAATAGTTAAAATTATAATTTGAAAAGAGTTACATTGATTGTGTAACTCTTTTTTGATTTAATCAATTCCGCAAAATTCGGTAAAATTTCTAGGTGTAATTACATCTGTTTCTGCCTCAGGATATAGATTCGTAAATGCACGAGATACTTTTTGTTGCTTTTTACTATTCCATTTAAATTCATAAGCGCGTTCTTTTCCTCTTTCAAGCTCCACATAATCAACTTCACTTTGGTTGTAGTTTCGCCAGAAGTAACTAAAAATGGTGTTTTCTTTCCAGTCATTTACTTTCAATCTTTCGCTGATCATGAAATTTTCCCAAAGTAAGCCATGGTCGTTTCGTAAACTTAAATCCTCAAATTTTTCAATGACAGCATTGCGAATTCCGTTGTCCCAAAAATAGATTTTACTCATTTTCGTAACTTCTTTTCGCGCATTTGTTGAATAGGATTTGAGACGAAAAATAACAAATGACTTTTCCAATAAATCAATATAACTTTCAACTGTTTCAGATTTTACCTGTAGCTGATTTGCTAGTTCATGAATAGAAACCTCTGAACAGATCTGAAAAGCCAATAATTTCAACAACTTATCCAATAATTCAGGTTTACGAATGTCTTTCCAGACCAACACATCTTTGTACAAATATTGATTGCTCAAATTCCTTAAAATCTTTTCTGCGTCTAATCTGTTGTTACAAACATCTGGATAATTTCCATAAATCAAATGAAATGGCAACTGCTGCTCTATTTCAAAAGGCGATTTATTTCCATACAATTCGGAGAGTGAAAATGGATACAAATGAAACAAAAAATGTCGACCAGTTAGTGGTTCAAAAATCCGCTCTGCAATATCTAATGCAGATGACCCCGTTGCAACGATTTTTAAATGCTTGAAATTATCAACCAATATTTTCAGTAACAAACCCGCATTTTCAACACGTTGTATTTCATCGATCACAAGCATTTCGTATTTTCCAACAACTCCTTTTAAACTTTCAACATTTAATTCTTTGAGTCTTGCTCTTACATTTGTTTCGTCTGCATTGAGCCATAAAATATTGGATTGATCTTTGAAAATTTCTTGCAATAAAGTTGTCTTTCCAACTTGTCTTGCACCAGTTAGAATGATTGCTTTGCCTTTCATTACCCAATCTTTGATCTGATTGGCGGCCATTCTATTCATCACATCCATACATCAAAACTAGTATTTTTTCCACTATAATGGAAATAAAACTATTAATTTTTCCAATATACTGGAAATTTTAGTACAAATTTTTCCACTAGAAATAAGTTATTTCTTGATTTACAGGTATTTAATATTTTTTAGTATTTTACTTATTTAGAAATTTGAAAAAGTGGATTTAAAAACTTATTTAGAATAATTCCATCTTTCAATTTGAATCCTCCGTAAATTTGCAACATGGATTATGAAATTGAAATACGATTCCAAGCGCTAACTAAGAAAATCGAAGGGATTTTTGGTGAAGGATTGGATGTTCAAACCATTTTATTCTTGATCGGAGTTCAAGAATTGGAATTGGGATATAAAAAGTTTAAAAAACATGAAAAGACAGATTTAATGCATGTGGCAATCTGTACTTTGCTTGAACCTCATGGATATTATACATTCGTGGGCAGAGATGAAGAAAATTGGCCTCATTTTGAGCTGAACAAAGCACTTCCAGCGTTAACCGAACGTGAACAGCAACATTTAATCAAAGAAGCGATTCTTGATTATTTTGAAAGCAATGAAATCTTTGAAGCGAAAATGGAAGAATAGGATTCAAAGCCTTATATTTGTCACTTATTAATTATACACATGGATTTTTGGATCAGAGCCGCACAATTAGTGCTTTCTTTATCAATACTCGTTGTCCTTCACGAATTTGGACACTACATTCCCGCAAAAATATTCAAAACACGCGTTGAGAAATTTTACTTGTTTTTCAATCCTTGGTTTTCGCTTTTTAAGAAAAAAGTTGGAGAAACTGAATGGGGAATTGGTTGGCTTCCATTAGGAGGATATGTAAAAATTGCTGGAATGGTGGATGAATCCATGGACAAAGAGCAATTGGCTTTGCCTCCGCAACCTTGGGAATTTCGTTCCAAAAAAGCTTGGCAACGTTTAATCATCATGATTGGTGGTGTGACTGTCAACTTGATTTTAGGTATCTTGATTTACATTTTTGTTGTTTTCGCTTACGGTGTTGAAACGATTGATTCCAAAGATTTGAAAGCTGGATTGGCTGTTCATCCTTACATGGAACAATTTGGAATCAAATCAGGGGATATTTTGTTGGCGGTCGAAGGAAAACC
>JBFYPS010000159.1:0-6785 GCA_041303135.1 Crocinitomicaceae bacterium
GTTATATTCTCTATGGATGATTATATTCCCAACTAATTCTCTAAAAATTAACTCTCTTAAATCTATGCGTTCTCCATTTTTTCCTTGATGGAATTTTTCTGGCCATTTAGCTTTAATAAAACTCAATGCCTGAAGATAGGTATCTATTAAGTTTGTTTTAAGTACTAAACGATCATCCCAACGATCTCTATTTACTCTTCTTTCCAAAAGATCCATGCGGTACGCTGGAAGAATATTTCCAATCACTTCATTTGAACCAAAAACCAAAGCAGCAGCAAGCGTCAATCCATCCATTCCACTTGAATAATCTCGCCTTAAAAATCGAGCATCTCTAAGAATCCGTTCATTAGATGCCTCTAACCATGGATGATTTGCATTTTTCAGTGCTATGCGTGATCGCACTTTATCAAACAATGATGCATTTAAATCTTTTATTTTTAAGTGTGGAAAAATTTGATTCTCTGTAAATACATTTCTTTTACGCGCATACATTTCAGCAATTCGCGCTTCATCGGTGATTCTAAAATCACTATCGTTTTCACGATCAAAAACAACTGTACCATGTTTATGGACAAATGAACTTATCGGTACATGTATGTACAGTAATTTACATTTGTCATAAACAACTTCATTTACTGACAGTGGAAATGGCGGATTGATTACATCTTGATTATTTAAAGCTGTCACAATATCCTGCTTTAGATTCATCAAATTTTGATCACCAAGACCCAAGACCGTCCCATCATCTACTACACCCAATATGATCACACCTCCTTCTCTATTTAAGAAAGAAACCACTGAATCGTAAAACGAATCTGGAACACCATTTTGAGCTTCCTTAAACTCAATACGAATGTTTTCTCCTTGTGCCAGGATTTTATGCAGTTCTAATTGAGTCATGAGCTTAAATTTTGAATCAATTTGTTACGTAGACAAAAACACTTCAAATTGAATAGCAAAGCTCCAAGCAATAACAACAAAAATGATTTCATGCCGAAGAAAACGTAGGCACTCAGCTTTTTATTGCTTTGCTACAAAGCAATCAATTCTGCTCCCTAAAATAAGTCATCAAACCAAAAACGACCAACACAAAGGGTTGCACAAAGCTGCTCACGTACATTAAACTGGTGCGTGAAGCAAGGAAAATATTGTAGCGTTCAAGCCCAGGCCCTGCATTTTGCATGGCCATTTGGGTAACTAGAGTCGAAGTCAAATAATCAATAAGTAAGAGTCCGAAATAGCAGGATAAACCGACGAGAATCAGTTGCTTTGAATCTTGGAATTTGTTGAGTAATCTGACCGTGATTTTGATGGCGAAAATCAGTAGTACTATCTTGAATCCTGTTGTAATCAAAAAAATAAACAACGGCGAAAGGCTGCACAACGCGAGCAGCAGCTTCAAGTAGAAATCCATGCTTGAGGTCAGTGCCATGGCGCAATTCCAAAATAGGACGATGAAGATCACCCATCTTAAAAGCTGTTCTTTGTGTTTCATGTCACTAAATTTATTCAATTTTTTTGGCTTTCTCCCCCACCACCAACTCTTTGTAAAAGTACGTATCCAAACACGATTGGTGAATTTCAACTTTCAAGACAATTTGTTGCTTGGATTTTTTGCGTTCAACATTGTTTACAGCTGAAAGCGAAAGTGAGCAGTAGGCTGTATAGGACGGTGGTTTTGGTGTTCATTTGGTGTTAAAAGTAGCTAATTTCAGAGAGAGTTGTTTTCCTATGAATGCTGCTAAGTCTTTATTTACTTTCGTTTGAGCGGCAAATGTTTGCCATTGGATAAGTGCATGCTGGACTTCGTCAATGATTGTGTTTGGCTTCTTGATGTTCATTTTTCTTGCAACTTCTAGGAGGTCGTGTTGGGTGATATGCTGTCGTTTTCCGTTGATACTCAATGTATGCTGACTAACCCATGTACTGCCCGGGCGATAAGCATAACAGATATCATATGCAGGTGCCAATGCCCATTTCCCCGATTGATCCATTATAAATGAAAAGTTCTTTGTATGGTCATCACAGTTCTTTGCCAGCACATTAAACACCATTCTTCTATAAAGTTGCTCGGCAGCCGTATATGGTAAAAACAGACTTCTCATGGTTTCAAATAACTGCTCATAACTAAACGACGTGATTTCATTGAAATCATAATGCGCAATTGCACAAAAACTTTGCACATGTATTTTATCTTCGCTGTGAGATCTATCAAAGCGTTTGGTCATGAAGTGTGCCCTGTCATTTTCCTCAAGCAACCTGCATTCAGTCATTTCAATTCCTGCCTCTTTTGCCATAAGGTGGTAAGCCATCTCAACACGTCCAAAACCCGAGCTTGACCCTAACTGTAAATCTGAAACGCCATCAAACTTCAAAATCCAGTGTGAAAATCCTTTAGGTGCAGTTGCCTGACCTGAGCGGATTTCATTTGTTTGTGGATTGAATGTGATGACAGCTTTTGCCCTTGCCCCTCCTGCAGAAGTACCTATTTTCAGAATATCACTCAAAGCTTTGGCTTCATCTGCAGACATGTCGGTTTTAAATTGCTGCCTTCCCAAAAGAATTTCTTGCGCAACTTGAATGAGACTTTCTATTTCGATTTGTGTTGCGCTGTTGTCTGATATTGGCAACACAGGCTCAAATTCTAAGGCTCCCATTCCGCGAGCGCCAATAAAACACAAAAGCTCTACTGGATTCAAGCTATCAACTGGCCGACCATTGCTTGCCAACCAAGCGTTAATGATGTTGCTGCCGTATTTATCTGGTAGCACATCTGCCAATAACCCTGGCAAACCTTTAAAAGTGCTGGTACTCCTTAGCTCGGGAAAAGTAAAAATCTGACTAACAGAACCTTTTAAGGGCATTTTCAATGGAGATAAATCCCAGTTATTTGCAAGAAAAGAGGGTTCGTATTCAAAAGATGCTACACCATTCTGAGCATCCCACGCCACAGCGCCAACCCGCTTATTCCAAATATTTATATACGCAGTTGTAATCATTACCAAATTGACTTAGGTTCGTCGTTTTGACGATCTTTTTTAACGCTGGCACGTTGTCTTTTATTTTGTTCCAACTTGGCTAGTTGTAGCGGACTAATTTGTTGCTTTGCCTCAAAATGTTCGAGCATTTGCAGTTGTGCTAACGCACGCAGAATTTGCACCAACGATAGCATAGTGCCCTTGCCCCCATTTTCAATTTGCACCACAGTTGAACGGTTGACACCTGCTTCCGTCGCCACTTGCTGCTGTGTTTTGTTTTGTTGCAACCTAATTTGCTGGATAGACTTTCCCAATATTTCTAATATAGCTAGATCACTCATTGAGTGTAATTTTTTGTTGTTATTTTCCATCATTAATTCATAAAAAATGTGTTAATGTTGGTTTATTTCAACATTTAAACTATATCAAATTTAGGGCTTTTTTAAGATTTTACACAACTTCGTCACATCATGCGTAAAAACACGTACGATTTTCGATCGAAATGCAGCACAAGTATCACCAATTATGAATATTCACCGAAAATAATATCTCCCAATTGACGTTATGGACCTTTCTTTGATTCATTATATGCATCGATACTTCTTCATTTTTTTACTAGCCGTCAAGTCGTCAATTTTTGCGCAGTTGAATTTTGAATTTTCTTATGGCATTGGGCCCAGTGCTACTTTTGCAAAAACACGCCAAACTGACAACATGACTTGGGGTTATGCCACACCTCCTATCCCCCACATGGGCGTGCAACAATTGAACTTCGGCCTCGGCTCAACAAAAAACAAATTTTGCCTCGCTTTTGACTGGGGTGAAATTGGCCCCAATACGTTTCTGATTGCTTACCCCAACAAATATCCGCTAGATGACACGCCTGATATCGGTTCAACCGTAAGTAATTATTCAACTGCAACGGGCATTAGCGGCAATGCATATAGCGCCACGCATTTAGCTCAGTTTTCTTTTGAGCACAAGCACCTTTGGAAGGCGCAAAACAAATTTCAGCACCAGAGTATTTTAGGCATGGGCATACTCAAAACCAGAACAGCAAGTGGCGGCGCAAATTTTGGAAGCCTTGAATACATCGATAGCCTTGGAATAGTGACGCATGAATTTATTGCCGAACCTTATCACTACTTGAGACTATACAATGTATACCTGATTGCCGGCTACCAACTCAGTTATGTCCTGAGCCCTCATTGGAAAATCAATGCCCAAGTCATGTACCATCAAGGTATGGCCAAAATGATCTGGTGGCATTCTTATCGCTACTATGCTGAAAGCGAGACCAATTACACCGAATTCGACGAACAATGGTCTTTTACGCGCTTGAGTTATGTCTCGTTGCTTGGTGGTGTTTCGTATTCAATTTTTAGCACAAAACCGGGGCGATGATCAGTTAAGGAAAAACCTACTCCTTCTGAAAAGAAACATGCGCATTACCAATCTGAATGAGGTAAGTACCTGTTTTGAATGCTGCCACATTCAATGGGTTCTCTCCTGCTGCTACCATAAAACGCTTTAACTCTTTCCCTGTCGCATCAAAAAGATACGCCTCTGTAGCTAAGCTGTTTTCAGGCAAAGAAATGGTGAGTATTTCTGAAGTCGGGTTCGGGAAAACATGAAAGTCCAGCAGCAACTCAATATTGTTCACAGAAATATCACTTGGCAATGTACACATGGCACTTGCATACGGATAATAAGGCTGATTATTAATTTTCAGACAGTTCAAATGCGATTCCTGGATATCTTTCAAATTTGGAAAGAGCAAACCGAATTCACTTCCGATGCCCTCAATATAACTCCCATCGGTTCCAACGCAACTTCCTTGGTAATGGAAAACACGATGGTCGTAACCGTTCACTTGAATGGTGTCAATCAGATAGATGGTTTCGGTATTGAATCCAAGGCAACCAGCTGTTAAAGTATGAAGCACTGAATTAATGGTATCTCCGACTTGCAACGAGAAGTCGTAGAGGATGTGCTCGGTTGTGCTGTCGGTCAAAACCACATAGATTTTTTTGTTCAAGGTATCTTGGCGAATGGCTCCGGTGTAGGCCGGAAAAAGACTCACATCATTAATGTTTGGTACTTCCACCTTCTTGATTTTGACATACGTTTGCGCATTGATCAGCGTATCGCCATCCGTATAATATTTATAATTAACGAAAGTACAAGTTGGGCAACTCAATAAGGCAATACCACCATCTTGATACCACTCGGCATTTTGCATGGGTAAGGGTTTGTATTGTGCATGGGTGTTTTGAATGCTTGTAAAAAGCAAGAAAAGGATAAGGAGATTTTTCATAGGTTGTTGATTTAGAGTTAAATTAGATAAATTATTTCAAAATAAAGCCATGTTGTCGTCTCATTTGCCTAAAATCCTAATTCTACTGTTTATCCTGACGAATGTTATTTCCTGTTCTCAAAACCAAAAACCGCAAATTATTGACTTCAAGAAATTAAATTTAAAGGTAAGCGACACCAATGAAAATCATGTCTTATTCAAAGGACAAACGACCATTAACGGAATCGGATTTAAGGTTCTCAATGAAGTGAAATACAAAGATCCCGGTGAAGATTTGAAACTGATTCATCAAAAGGATACCCTACTCATCCATTTAGATGAATCCTTTCAAAACAGTTACATCTGGGATGTCAATAATGACCAAGAGCCAGATTTAAATTTCATCTTTAGAATGACCAATAACACATTTAACAATTACGCCTATTTGTATGACTTATCCACCCGAAAATTCAAAGAAGTTCCGGATACTTTTTTCTATGAGGATCTTGATTTTTTGATGAAGAGGTGAAAACGTAGAAATCATGAAAATTCCTTTTCAACTCATTCTGATTTTGTTCCTCATTTCATGTGAATACAAGCATCCTGCGAAAAGAATTTCACAGAAAAATAACAATGAGCACGAAGTAAAAAAAGAAATCGTTAAGACTGAAGAAAACCCATTTGATGAGGGCAACACTAAAGATGAAGATTCTAATAATCTCTCATATCAATTTCCTTTATATTACTTTCATTTGAAATACAACTTACTGGATAGCCTTACTAAATCAACATTCAAGAATGCAATAGATGGTCTCTTAAAATATAAAGTTTCAAGAAATTTCAAAATCGCCAATAAGACTTGGCCTAAATCAGAACAGAACTTTGAAAAAGCGAAATCTTATCTAGCGACATTTGACAGGAGCAGATTAAAACGCAAAGGACTCTATTCGGATATTTATGAAATAATCAAAATTGAAATAAACACTTCAAACGGATATCAACCATTTTTTCAGTTGAATAATTTTTTTCAATCCATGTATGCTTATGATGAGCACCAAGAGTTTTTAATCAAAATGAAAACAGTTCAAATCAGCTACAACAAGGAAAGGAGAAACGCCATAAGAATCATTTTAAAATCTCCACCAGGTCTCAAAATAAATCGCGAACATACTTTTGATTATGTATTAATTGATACTGCCTGGAAATTAGTCGCTAGGACCCATATTGATAGAGTTGATGCATTATATAGAAACAATGAAGAACCAGAACTCTTTAAATGGAATTACAGTCCTCCGTTAGATCAAATTGAGTGGGATTATTTGGAACTTGAATGAAAGTGGTTTCGAAATAGCACAGGAGCGCTTTCATTAAGGAGAAGCTACACACCTCATTTTAAATTATTATCGATATGAATTTTAGAAAAAAAGGAATTTTATTTTTTTGCTTTATCAGCTTTGCAACATTATTCCATTCCCAAAATAAATTGGCGTTTGCTCAACATGATCAACAAG
>JBFYPS010000160.1:0-12768 GCA_041303135.1 Crocinitomicaceae bacterium
CAACAGGTAATTTAAGCGCTCTTTTGGCACCAGCTTCTGTCAACTTTACGCAAGCTTCGTCCACTGCTGGAATTGAACCTGAAATCACCAATTGACCAGGACAATTGTAATTTGCTGCAACCACTACACCGTCAATTTCCGCACAAATTTTTTCTACTACTTCGTCTTCCAATCCAAGAATGGCAGCCATTGTTGAAGGAACAGCTTCACATGCAGCTTGCATCGCTAAAGCACGTTTGTAAACCAATTTCAAACCATCTTCAAATTTCAAAACTTTGTTGGCAACCAAAGCAGACAATTCACCCAATGAATGTCCTGCAACCATATCAGGTTTGAAAGCATCGCCTAAGCAAGCAGCAAGAATAGTTGAATGTAAGAAAATTGCTGGTTGTGTAACTTTCGTTTGTTTCAATTCCTCATCAGTTCCTTCAAACATGATTTTCTGGATATCAAATCCCAGGATTTCATTCGCTTGGTCAAACATGTTTTTCGCGATTGCTGAATTGTCGTATAAGTCTTTGCCCATTCCTGAAAATTGAGCGCCTTGACCTGGGAAAACGTATGCTTTCATATAGTTTGTTTTATGTTATTAATCTGAATGTTATTTTGGGCAAAATTAATAAAATGGTTCATTTAGAAGCAAAAAAAAATCCACCGATCAATGACCGATGGATTTCTAAAAGGGAGTTAAAAGAAATTATTTTCTGATAACGATTTTTTGAGTTGAAACTTCATTGTTCGCTTTAAAGTTCACCATGTAAACTCCATTGCTGAAATTAGAAGAATTGATTTTGATTGAATGAGCACCAGCTACATTGTTTTCACCATTTGAAGTGTAAACAACTTTACCAGTTAAGTCAGTTACTGTAACATTAACCAACGCTTCGTTTGTTAAGTTGAAAGCAACATTTACTTCATCATTCGCTGGATTTGGGTAAACAGATAAACCGAATTGATCAGCATCAATATCATTTACACCTAAATAGCTTATTGGAGACATACGAATCATCAATGCATTTGGATCAGCCAAACCGATTGTTGACAAGTCTGTGATTTTGATACCACCAACTGTTCCTTCTGGACATGGTTGAGCAGAACCAATACGTAAAGTACTTTGCGCATTGTCTGTTCTGTAGAAAATAACTCTATATAAACCTGGAACCAAAACTGTAACATCACTTGACAAAGACAACCATTTTCCGAAATCAGCAGAAGTTACTGTGTAATCTGGAGTTGTAAAAACTTCAGTCCAGTTTGTACCATCATAAGATTCGATAGATGCATGTACTTGGTCAGTTGTGAAATCTGTTGCTTGTGTTGCAGTGATATAAGTTTTAACAGAACCTACTGTATAATCAGCAAAAACGTTCATGTAGTTAAACCATCCTAAGATTTCATTACCTGTTCCACCGAAACCAGTGATTCCAGCAACCAAAACACCATTGTCACGACCAAACTCAGTTCCACCAACTTTGATGTTACGGAAAGAAGTTGTATCATTTGAAATGTTTCCATCAGTAATTCCTAATTCAGTAGAAACGGTTACTTTGTATGGATTTGCAGAAGCAATCGGATTGAAAGCATTAGTAATGTTGAAAGTATCAGCTACACTTGTTGCTAAACTTGCACCATAAGTAACACCAGGTCCACTCAATTCAGAATATCCTGTAACTGGCTCAGTTGCTCTAACTCTAAAGTTTGTTTGAGTTGCAGCACCCATGTTTTCAGCGATTGTGATGAATTCATGTCCTGGGAAAGCAGCTATTTGGTTGTCAGGCAACAAATAGTAATCACACCCTTGTGTATTTGATGGATCAGATGTCATGAAACTTCTAACCATTTTACCATCATTTTGGTATGCTTCAGAAATTTGAATATCATCAACCGCCCAAAACCAATCGTATGTTCCAACATAGTGGAATCTTACTTTTACAGTTGCAGAACCAGCTGCATTTGCTGAAGTAATATTTACGATTTGGTATTCTGGTACCAATGAAGTTGTATTTACTGGAACTTCAGATACTGGATTCACTTCATAAGTTGTCCAAGTAGTACCACCATCAATAGAAACTTCAATGTAGTTTTGCTCTTGATAATGTCTGTAGTATTCAGTAAATTCTAAATACAATGGTGTCCCTGCTGTCAAAGTTGACAAATTGATCGTTCCAGTGTATTCCAAGTAAGCATCTTGTACTTTTCCTTGTCCAGCACCGTCAGAATCAATTAAACCAAAAGTTGGTCCTGAAACTGATTGAATTGTTGCATTGAAATTTTGAGCTGTTAAAGTAGAAGGCAAAGCACTAACGATTGCCCATTGTCCTGCAGAACCAGCAGTTTGATTTGGTCCACTTACATGTTGCCAATCTGAGGCAGTTCCAAAGTTGTTTGACCAAACGATATCACCTTCAGCTTTTTGTTGGTGAGCTGCATGTGCTTTGTTAGCGACAGCATACGTGTTTTTTGATGCAGATACCATTGGGATATTTCCTAAACGCTGTGCGAATAGTGAAGAAGTTCCAACCAATACACCTGCTAATAAGTATATTTTTTTCATAATCATTGTTTTTTGATGCACTAAAATTAACAAAAAAATGTGATTCACAAATAGAATTGCACAAATATGAAACGTTTGGAAGTCATGAAAAGTTGAAAGTATTTGTAAATTGTCCGCTTTTTGGAGTTTTAAAAGGTTTTAAATCTTGTTTTTAAATCCTAACGATTTTCAGTTTTACTTAATATTAAAAAAATATCAGAAAAATTTCTTTGAAAATTCCCAAAGTACAACGCCAGCACAAACAGAAACATTTAAACTGTGCTTGGTACCAAATTGTGGGATTTCTATAATGAAATCACTATTGTCAATCGCTTCTTGATCAACTCCATCCACTTCATTCCCAAAAATAAGCGCAATTTTTTGATTGGGAATTTGTTCAATTTGATGAAGCAAAGTTGTCTTTTCGGCTTGTTCAATGGATGCAATCAAAATATTATCGGCTTTCAATTCATTAATCAATTCAATGATAGAATCTCGGTGTTCCCAAACTACACTTTCTGTCGCTCCCAAAGCTGTTTTGTGAATGTCCCGATGAGGTGGAGTTGCGGTTATTCCACACAAATATATCTTCTCAATATTAAAAGCATCCGCCGTTCTGAAAAATGAACCAATGTTGTTCAAACTTCTGATGTCGTTCAATATTACAATGATTGGAAATTTTGCTTGTGACTTGAATTCTTCTTCTGAAACACGATCTAATTCCCAAAGTTTTAATTTTCGATTCACCTTTTTTGATTTTTGGCAAAAATACGCTTGATTTCTTGATTTTGTTGAAAATTATTGAAAACATATCGGTTAAATATGCAAGAAAACAGAAAGAGTGGACTTACTTTTACGAGGTAATTTCCAGCATTCCATGGCCAAGTTGAAAGAAGAAAAAACGGACGAAACTCCGTTGATGAAACAATATAATCAAATCAAAGCCCGACATCCACAAGCTTTATTGCTTTTCAGGGTAGGAGATTTCTATGAAACTTTTGGGGAAGATGCCATCAAAGCATCCAAGATTTTAGGAATTGTTTTGACAAAACGTAGAAATGGTTCATCACATATAGAATTGGCCGGATTTCCGCATCATTCAATGGATACTTATTTGCCCAAATTGGTTCGCGCTGGTCAACGTGTGGCTATTTGCGACCAATTGGAAGACCCGAAACTGACCAAAAATATTGTCAAAAGAGGCGTTACGGAATTGGTTACACCTGGTGTTTCTTTCAACGATCAGGTTTTGGAGAAAAACAGGAATAATTTCTTGTGCGCCATTCATTTAGACCAGAAACTTCACGGCGTTTCTTTCTTGGATATTTCAACCGGTGAATTTTTAATCGCCCAAGGAAACATGGATTACATCGATAAATTGATTCAAGGTTTTGAACCAAGCGAAATCATTTATCAAAAGAAAATGAACGCCATGTATCAAACGCAATTTGGTGATAAATATCACGCATACAAATTGGAAGATTGGGTTTACACAGAAGATTTTGCGATTGAATCATTGACCAAACATTTTGGCACCAAAAACCTGAAGGGATTCGGAGTTGATTCGTTGACCGCAGGAATCATTGCCGCGGGCGCGATTCTACATTATTTGTCAGAGACACAACACGATAAATTAGGTCACATCACTTATTTATCGCGAATAGAGGAAGAAAAGTATGTTTGGCTGGATCGTTTTACTGTTCGAAATTTGGAATTGATTCATTCATTCAACGACAATGCAACAACTTTAATTGATATACTTGACCACACGGCAACGCCCATGGGCGGACGTATGCTCAAACGTTGGATGGTTTTACCACTCAAAGATTTGAAACCAATTCAAGATCGTTTGGATTCTGTGGCATTTTTGTCAGAAAATAAAGAATTGCGTTTCCAACTTTCAGAGCATTTGAAAGACATTGGCGATTTAGAACGCTTGATTTCAAAAGTGGCAGTTGGTCGCGTAAATCCTAAAGAGGTGAAACATTTGGAAAACACTTTGCGCCAAATATCACCAATTAAATCGCTTTTAAAATCTACAGGAGTTACTTCTTTGCAAAAAATCGCCGATCAGTTGAATCCTTGTCAAGCATTGATTGATTTAATTGAAAAATCTTTGGTCGAAGAACCAGCAACCCAAGTGGGAAAAGGAATGATCATGGCTTCGGGTTTGCACCAAGAATTGGATGAATTGCGTGCCATCGCTTTTTCAGGCAAAGATTATTTGGAAGCGCTGCAAGTCAGAGAATCTGAACGTACAGGAATTCCAAGTTTGAAAGTTTCCTTCAACAACGTTTTTGGCTATTATTTGGAAGTGACCAATACGCACAAGGACAAAGTGCCTGAAGAATGGATCCGCAAGCAGACTTTAGTGAATGCTGAAAGGTACATCACCCAAGAATTGAAAGAATACGAAGGAAAAATTCTCGGAGCGGAAGATAAAATTCACTCTATTGAATTTCGTTTGTACCAAGAATTGATTCTTTCCATGGCGGATTATATCAACATGATTCAACTCAATGCCGTTTTGATTGGACAATTGGATTGCTTGATTTCCTTTGCAATCACTTCGGAAGAGAACAATTACATTCGTCCTGAAATGAACGAATCTTTCGCGATTGACATCAAAGACGGTCGCCATCCTGTGATTGAAAAACAATTGAAAGCCGGCGAAGAATATGTTTCAAACGATGTTTTTCTGGACAATGAAACGCAACAAATTATCATGATTACTGGACCAAATATGTCTGGTAAAAGTGCTTTGTTACGACAAACAGCGTTGATTTCATTGATGGCGCAAATGGGCTGTTTTGTTCCTGCGAAAAGTGCCAAATTGGGATTGTTAGATAAGATTTTTACGCGCGTTGGCGCATCAGATAATATTTCTTCAGGTGAATCCACTTTCATGGTAGAAATGAATGAAACTTCCAGTATTTTGAATAATCTTTCAGAGAGAAGTTTAATCTTACTCGATGAAATCGGAAGAGGAACAAGTACTTACGACGGAATTTCGATTGCTTGGGCGATTGCGGAGTTTATACATGAACATCCAAAATTCAAAGGAAAAACACTTTTTGCGACGCACTACCATGAATTGAATGAAATGACCAATCAATTTGAACGCATTCAAAATTTCAATGTGGCAGTAAAAGAAACGGGAAATCGCATTTTGTTTTTGAGAAAATTGGTTCCAGGTGGAAGTGAACATTCTTTCGGTATTCATGTGGCAAAATTGGCTGGAATGCCTGCGCAAGTTATCAATTCTGCGAATAAAATATTGGCGCGATTGGAAAGTTCTCATGCTGGACAAGACAAGGAAAAAATCAAAAAAGCGATTGCCCAAAAAGACATGCAATTGAGTTTCTTTCAATTAAATGATCCTGTTTTGGAACAAATTCGCGAAGAATTGGTTACCATTGACATAAATACATTGACACCTGTCGAAGCTTTGATGAAATTGAACGAGATTAAGAAGTTGACAGGCGGTTGAAAAAAAAGTAAAATTCACCATTCACATTCTCATGAAAATAACCACATTTGGCGCAAGCTCTAGTAAAAATTCAATCAATAAAGCTTTCGCTCATTATACTGCGCAACAATTTGAAAATGCCACCATCGATTTTTTAGATTTAAACGATTATTCATTGCCGTTGTTTTCTGTCGATTTGGAAAATGAAATGGGAATTCCTCAAAATGCGAAAGATTTCTATTTGAAAATTTTAAATTCAGATTTATTGGTCATTTCCATGGCGGAGCACAATGGCTCTTATTCCTCAGCGTTTAAAAATTTGCTAGATTGGATTTCACGCTACGAAGGAAAAGTTTTCGCTAATAAGAAAATGTTTCTGCTTTCAACTTCGCCAGGCGCTAGAGGAGGAGAAAGTGTATTAGAAGCAGCACTTACAAGATTTCCAAGACATGCAGCCGAAATTATCGAACACTTTTCATTGCCCAAGTTTGAAGAGAATTTTGATCCTGAAAAAGGCATCTTGGATGAAAAATTGAATCAAATCTATTTGGCGAAAATTGAAAATGTCAAAAACAGCATGCAGCCATTGTGAATCTGTAAATTTTACAACATTCATTTCAAATCATATAACATTCCATCGCCCTTAAAACACCAATTTTATAGTTCCTGAATTCATCTTCATTTGAAGAAGCAATTAGCTCAATTTTCAGGTTCAAATTATGGTTAAAATCAAGCGAGAAGGAATTATTTTGCGAAAAACAAATTTGGGTTTTGAGAATGAAGGAGTCCTCAATCCTGCGATTTTTCAAGAGGGTGAGACTGTTCATTTATTTTACCGCGCTGTAAAATTTAAAAATAATTCTAGCATTGGTTATTGCAAACTAGATGGACCTCTTTTAGTTGTTGAACGTGATGAATGTCCGATTTTGTATCCAACTTTTCCTCATGAATCTCACGGCGTTGAAGATCCTCGAATTGTCAAAATTGATGATTTGTATTATTTGACCTATACGGCCTACAATGGTATGAATGCCTTGGGTTGTTTGGCAACTTCAACCGATTTGGTT
This sequence comes from Crocinitomicaceae bacterium, assembly GCA_041303135.1. Classification (GTDB taxonomy): domain Bacteria; phylum Bacteroidota; class Bacteroidia; order Flavobacteriales_D; family Crocinitomicaceae; genus JAQVCM01. The sequence continues at coordinate 7,070 of JBFYPS010000160.1, forward strand.
CACTTTGAAAAACAAGGAATTATTGTTCCTCAAATTACTTTCAAGGAATTCAGATTATTGGCAGAAGCCAAAAGCGTCATCAACGAAAAATACAACCGCTATAACAGAGACAAAAAGAATCCAAATCAAAATGATAGTTGTTTGATTTGGGACAAAAATGTGGTGTTTTTTCCTAGAAGAATTGACGGAAAAATTTGCTTTCTACATCGTATTAAACCAGACATTCAGATTGTTAAAATCGAAGAAGTAAGTCAATTAACCAGGGATTTTTGGAGCGAATATTTTTTGCATTTGGAAAAACACATCGTTTTGACCGCAAAATACAAGCATGAAATCAGTTACATCGGTGGCGGTTGTCCTCCGATTGAGACGCCTTTTGGCTGGTTGCTGATTTACCATAGCGTGCACGACACGATTCGTGGATACATTTATTCAGCGTGCGCCGCTTTGTTAGAGCTGGAAAATCCTGAAGTTGAAATCAGCAGATTACCTTATCCGCTTTTTGAACCTGAAGAAAAATGGGAAATTGAGGGCGAAGTAAACAACGTTTGTTTTCCTACTGGAACAGCCATTTTTGGTGACACCTTATACATTTATTATGGAGCAGCAGATGTCAGAATTGCCTGTGCTTCCGTGAGTTTATCCGCTTTAATTCAAGAACTCTTGAATTTCAGTGTAGCGAGTAGTCAAAAATTATTAAATCAATAGAAAATGAATCGAAATAACAACAATACCATCAATTCTCAAAATTCGGATTGGATTTTTCCATCCAAAAAACCTGAAATTTTAATTGTATCAAGTTATCCGCCCAGAGAATGTGGAATTGCCAATTACACTTTTGACTTGGTTAAAGCATTGAATAATAAATTTAATCAATCTTTTAAAATCAACATTTGTGCTTTGGAAACAAATCATGAAGTTCACACCTACATAGAGAAAATTGAATCGGTTTTGAATACCGATCGACCAGCTGATTTTAATACACTGGCACAAAATATCAATCAATCGGATGAATTGAAAATGGTACTTTTTCAGCATGAATTTGGATTTTATCATAATTGTGAGTCCGATTTTATGTTTTTAATTCATGCCATTGAAAAACCGATGATTTTTGTGTTTCATACCGTTTTGCCAAATCCAGACGAAAGTTTGAAATTGAAAGTGCAACAAATTTGTGCCGTTTCGCAAGCAATCATTGTGATGACCAATTTTTCAGCTGAAGTTCTAATCAATGATTATCAAATAGAAATTGAGTTGATCCATGTCATTCCGCATGGAACGCATTTGGTTAAACATTTGGATAAGATTGAATTAAAAGCCAAATTCAAATTTGAAAAAAGGTTAATTTTATCCACTTTTGGTTTGTTGAGTTCTGGAAAAAGCATTGAAACAACTTTAAAAGCTTTGCCAGCAATTATCGACCAGTTTCCTGAAGTGATGTTTTTGATTATCGGAAAAACACATCCAACTGTAGTGAAACAAGAAGGTGAAAAGTACCGTGAAATGTTGGAAAGAATCATCGGGAAATTGCAATTGCAAAACCATGTGAAATTTATCAATGCTTTCGTTCCGCTACCAGAATTGCTAGAATATTTGCAAATGTCGGACATCTATTTGTTTACTTCGAATGATCCAAATCAAGCGGTAAGTGGCACTTTTTCTTATGGAATGAGTTGCGGTTGTCCCATTGTTTCAACGCCGATTCCGCATGCGAAAGAAGTTTTGTTGGATGGTGGAGGAATCATTATCGACTTTGGCAATTCAGACCAACTTTCAACAGCCGTTTGTAAATTATTGAAAGACGAAAATCAGCGCAAAGAAATCCGGATCAAAGGTTTGCAGCGAATTGCAGCCACAGCTTGGGAAAATTCTGCCATTCAACATGCTTTGTTGTTTGAGAAAATCAGTCAGGATTCGATTGAATTGATTTACAATTTACCCAAATTGAATTTAGACCACATAAAAAAAATGACTACGCCAAAAGGAATTATTCAGTTTTCGATAGTCAATCAACCAGATATTGATACGGGTTATACGCTAGATGACAATGCCCGAGCGATGATTGCCATTTGCCAGCATTATGAATTGACAAGCGATGAATCTGATATTGCATTGATTGAAACGTATTTGAATTTCATTGAATTTTGTTACCATTCGGAAGGTTACTTTTTGAATTATGTGGATGAAGATTTTCTTTTCACAGATCAAAACTACAATACCAATTTGGCAGATTCAAACGGTCGCGCTATTTGGGCGTTGGGATTTTTGATTTCGTTACACAATATTTTGCCTGAAAAATTCATTCACAAAGCAGAAGTTATTTTTGAGGCAGCGTTGAAAAATGTGCATAAAATACATTCTACTAGAGCGATGGCATTTGTAATCAAAGGACTTTATTATCAACACAAAAAATTCAGTTTTACTGCCAATATTAAATTGATGCGAGATTTGGCGGATCGATTGGTTGCTATGTTTATGCACGAAGCAGATGAAGAATGGCATTGGTTTGAGAGTTACTTGACATACGCAAACAGTATTTTGCCTGAAGCTTTATTGTGTGCTTGGAAAATTTCTGGTTTTCAGAAATATGAAGAGATTGCCAAGTTGAGTTTTGATTTCTTATTGTCTAAAACAATGAAAAATGGCAGAATCAAAGTAATCTCAAATCGCGGTTGGTTGCATAGAGGAAAAGAAAATGTTCAAGTGTTAGACGGTGGCGAGCAGCCGATTGATGTTGCTTATTGTATCATGGCATTGAGCCTTTTTTACAAAGTGTATAAAACTGCAGAGTATGAGCAATATATGAAAATGTCTTTCAATTGGTTTTTAGGACAAAATCACTTACATCAAATTATTTACAATCCAGAAACGGGCGGATGTTATGATGGTTTGGAAGAAACCAATATCAATTTAAATCAAGGAGCCGAATCAACTGTCAGTTATTTGATGGCGAGAATGACTATGGAAAAAACATTTTATGTAAATAAGAAAAATCAATTTTTGATTTCAAGTAAATATAAAACGGTGAGTTAATTTAGATAGTTTTTAAAAGCTAATTAATGCTAAATTATTGAATCTGTGAATTGTGTAACATTATTCTAGAGTTATATAACTACCTTACACAATATCGCACGCATTTTTACCAAAAACTTAAAAGCAGTGAAGCTCTACATAAAATACATGGTAAGTACGCGTTGCAAGCTGGCTGTCAAGGAAGTTTTAAAAAAACTTCAAATTCACTTTATCTTGGTTGATTTAGGAGAAATAGAAATCATGGAGGATCTTTCTAATGAAGAAAGAGACGTTTTGAAATCTGAACTTCTGCTTTGCGGCTTAGAATTGATGGATGACAAACGTGCTGTACTGATTCAAAAAATCAAGAACGCGATTTTCACCATGGTGCATGAATCAGATCAGGAAATGAAAGTCAACTTTTCAAGTTATTTAAGTGATAAGTTAGATCATGATTATACTTATTTGTCTAATTTATTTTCTGAGGTTCAAGGAACAACGATTGAACAATTTGTGATTGCACATAAAGTTGAACGCATCAAAGAATTGATTTCTTATGGCGAATTGACGATTACAGAAATTGCTTGGAAATTGAATTACAGCAGTATCGCACACCTTTCAAATCAATTCAAAAAAGTTACAGGACTTTCTCCTTCTCATTTCAAAAATCTGAAGAATAAATTGAGAAAACCATTAGAGGAAATCGGTCAGCCATAACTAAAACAGCATTCAAAATGGATACAATAGAAAATGTCAGTGCGGTGAAATCATGTTTGATTGATGCCAATCCAAACGCACTGATGATAATAGACTTTAAAGGAAATGTTTTAGAAGTAAATCAAAAACTATTGAGTCTTTTTGAAATTAAAAAAAACAATTTAAGACATGCGAACTTAAATGATTTTTTTGATGAGCCTGATTTTTTAAAAAAACACAGAGAAATTTTTCTCAAAAAAAATAAATCTGAAATTCATACTTTTTTGAAGTTGAAAAATCAAACATTCGCAATTGTTTTGATTTCATTTCCATTTAAAAATGAACAAGGTAAAGTTTCTGGTGCTGTGATTCAATTTAAGTATCCTGCCATTTTAGATTCCAATTACATTTACAATCCTGAAGAAAATATTTCTAGCAATCTTAAAAATCAATACACAGATTTGTCGATGCAAGAAATTTCTTCCCGTTATGCTAGAAGTTTGATTGAAGCCAGTTTAGATCCGCTTTTTACAATCAGCGTTGAGGGAAAAATTACTGATTTCAACAATGCAAGTATGGAAGTGACTGGTCTAAATCGATTAGAATTAATTAACACGGATTTTAAAAGCTATTTCACTGAACCAAACGAAGCACAAAAAGTATATCAACAAATTTTTGAAAAAGGATTCGTTGACGCTTATCCTTTGGTAATTAAGGATCATAAATTGACAGCAGTTTTGTTAAATGGCTCAGTTTATAAAAATGACAAAGGTTTGGTAATTGGTGCAGTGGTTGTTGCGCGAGATATCACAACTCAAAACAAAATTGAAAAGGAACTAATTGAAGCAAAGGTTTTTGCGGAAAAAGCGACTAAAACTGCGGAAGACGCAAAGTTGAAAGCTGAATCGGCAGCTTTAATAGCTGAAGATGCTGTTAAATCAAAACAGCAGTTTTTATCCAATATGAGTCATGAAATCAGAACACCGATGAATGCCATTATTGGATTTACAAAAATCGTTTTGAAAACACATTTAGATAAAAAACAACTCGAATATATTGAAGCAATTAAAATCAGTGGAGATGCATTGATTGTTTTGATTAATGATATTTTAGATTTAGCGAAAGTCGATTCAGGCAAAATGGTTTTTGAGAAAGCGCCATTTAAAATGTCTTTTTCAATTGCGGCGATGTTACATCTTTTTGAGACAAAAATTCAAGAAAAGAACTTGACACTTATACGAAAATACGATGAAGTAATTCCTGAAATATTGATTGGGGATCCTACTCGTTTACATCAAATCATTTTGAATTTAATGAGTAATGCTGTCAAATTTACTAACAAGGGAAATATTACCATTTCCATTGATATGATTGCTGAAAGTAAAAAAGATGTAACCATAGAGTTTGCCATTTCTGATACAGGAATTGGAATTGCAGAAAATAAGATTACCAGTATTTTTGAAAATTTCCAACAAGCAACTACCGGAACTTCTCGGATTTATGGTGGGACAGGTCTGGGCCTAGCGATAGTCAAAAAATTAATTGAATCGCAAGATGGCTCAATTCAAGTTCACAGTGTTTTAGGTAAAGGTTCAACTTTCAGTTTTAGATTGAAATTTCAGAAAACCAATGAAAATGTAGAGACAATTTTGCCGTTTTTTCACAAGGACGAGCAAATCAAAGGAATAAAAATATTAGTTGTGGAGGATATTCCACTCAACCAACTTTTGATGAAAACGTTGCTAGATGATTTTGGATTTAAATCTGAAATTGCAGTAAATGGGAAAATCGCCATTGAAAAAGTCAAAAAGAATAAATACGATATTATTTTAATGGACTTGCAAATGCCTGAAATGAATGGTTTTGATGCGACAAAATTCATTAGGAATGAGCTCAATTCCAAAATTCCAATCATCGCTTTGACAGCAGATGTCACCACAATGGACTTGGCAAAATGTAAATTGGTTGGAATGAATGATTACTTAGCCAAA
>JBFYPS010000161.1:0-7973 GCA_041303135.1 Crocinitomicaceae bacterium
AATTTAAATTCAGAAATTTATAAATTAATTCAAAGCGAAAATTCACCCTCAAAAATTGCTCAAATTATTCTCAAAAGTCATTGGATAAATTTCGAATCTCAATGGCCCGAATTGGCTAAATTTGATGGAGAAACATTGCACTCAAAAATTGAAAATATCATCAAATCGGAATCTGAAGAGATGTTAAACTTCAGCAAGCAAATTTATTTTCAACAAACAGAAAAATTTCAGCACTTAAATGCCATTTTAAGAACTTCAAGTAGCAAATTAAAAACAGAGGAAAAAGCATTTAAATCGAAAATAAAAATTGGGAAAGCAATTTTAGTGAAAGAATTTTCCAAAACTAAACAACACAAAACCATTAGAGAATTGTTAAGCAGTGATGCAAGAATTTGGATTGAAATTTTAACCCCAATTTGGTTAAGCACGCCAACGCAAGTAGCTGCAACTTTTCCAATGGAAAAATCGCTTTTTTCATGGGTAATTTTTGATGAAGCAAGTCAAATTCCACTTTCAAATGCTTTAGGTTCCTTGCAAAGAGCAGAAAGAGCGATAATTGCAGGAGACGAACATCAAATGTCACCAGGAAATTACTTTTCTGGCGCCGTTTCAAGTGTTGATTTATTGCATCAGGCAAATTATTATTACGATAAAAGCAAACTAAAACATCATTATAGAAGCAATCATCCCTCATTGATTTCATTCTCAAATCGCTATTTTTATCAAAATGAACTAATTGCCTATCCTGCAGCAAATCATACAAATAACCCGTTGCATCTACATATTGTAGAAAACGGTACTTTCATCGAAAGACAAAATATCGAAGAAGCGAAACAAGTTTCAGCATTGATTGAAAAAATGATTGACAATCAAGATTCATTGGGAATTGTAGCATTTTCAGAACAGCAATTAGATTGCATTTGGAGGGAATTGAAAGCTGCAACACAACAAAAAATCCTGCAAAATATTGATTTAGGCAAGGGTTTCTTCAGAGCATTAGAACAAGTCCAAGGCGATGAATGCGACAACTTAATCATCAGCTTGGGATATGCCAAAAATGAATTGGGAGAATTTCACAAACGATTTGGTCCATTGAATCAGAAAAATGGTTCAAAGAGGTTGAATGTTTTACTTACGCGCTCTAAAAAATCAATTCACTTTTTTAGTTCAATTAATTCTAAAATACTAGAATTAAGCACCAATGAATCTGTCAATTTACTGAGGTATTTTTTACTCCAATTGGAAGAGAATTCAACCAATGAAAGTTTAACATTTCCTTATGAATTAGCAATTAAAATAGAAAACAAAACCAATTTATCGATTTTCAAAGTAACCAATCAAATTCAAGATGCGAGAGAATTGGTTACCTTACATCATGTTCTAACGCGACGTGGATGGAATATTTCCTACCATTCTTAAAGCAAAAAAGTCCCGGCAAAATACCGAGACTTTCTATGAATTTTGATTAAACTATTTTACTTGATCAGCCTTTTCTCTAGCTTTCGCCATTACGCCATCAGCTTTTGCATTGGCTTCAGCTTCCACTTTATTTGCTTTTTCGTCGGCTTCTTTCGTAATTTTCTTGCCAGCAATTTCAGCAGCTTTTTTCTTTAAAGGATTACTTCCAGCTTCGTCCATCAGTTTTTGAGCACCCTTCGCTCCTTCCTCTCTGATTTGAGCTGCAGCTCTTTTACCTTCGGCTTTCAATTTATCGGCTTGTCTTTGTCCGTCTTCTAAGATTTCTTGCTTTTTCTTGTTCAAATCTTCTTTGACTTCATTGACTTTATTTGTCACAACCGCCTTTATAGTATCTTTTCCTTTGTTGATTGCGTCTTTCACAACTTCTTTCACAGTTTCCTTCATGTTGCCTGATAGCTTCATGATTTGCTCTTTTAAATCAGTCGTTACTTTAGGATCCTTCATTTTCCCGATAACTTTCACATTCACAGGAATGAAAGCTGGCAATTCTTTCACTTGGATTTTAGGTGTAATTCCATTTACTTTCTGGATTCCGCTCTCTACCAATTTTATCATGCTTGCTGGAATTTCCTCTTTTGGAACATTCATTTTTAACACATAATCAATGTCTTGCTCCAGCGAAGAACTTCCACTCACGTTGGTCACAATATTTCCAAGTTTCACATTGAATGGTGTCAATGAAACTTTTCCATCAGCGAATTTGAATTTTGTACTCAAATTTTTCAACGTTTGCGTGGCTAATTTCTCCATTTTCAATTCAGAACTGATTTTTTTCAAAGGTTCAAATCCAGAAATAGTCACTGAATTGGTGAATAAATCTCCTGCACCAGTCAATGTTGCATAAATTGGTTCGAATGATGGTTTCAAAAATGAATTCATATTGAAAGTCGAAGTGATTTTTCCTTGCGCATATTTGGCAATTGGCGCCAATTTTTCAATGGTCACAAAATTATTGACCAATTGATTGATGTCTAATTCTTTCAAATTGTATCCGAAATCAATTTTTGGTTTTGAATGGTCTTTGGTATCATAACTTCCTTTCAATCCAACTGTTCCGCCCATGGTGTTCATGGTCAAATTATTTAAGCTTGCAACTTCTTCTTTCATTCCAACGGAACCTTTCACGTTTTTGATGTCCATTTTGTTGTATCTCAATGTATTGATATTTGTGTTCAAATTGAAATCAACATTTTCAGGAATCAACAATGCTTCGTCACTGCTGGTTGTAGTAGTTTCAGAAGTAGTTGTGGTAGTTGTGGATGTTCCCGCCAATTGGTCTAAATCTAGGTAATTACTATTGAAATTAAAATTTCCTTTCAACAAATCATCACTGAAGAAATACCCCAAATAATTGTCGATTGTTCCATTTACTTTGAAATCACTTCTGCCCATTTTGGCATCCAAGCTTTCTAATGCTAAATTTTGTGGTGAAAATTTAAAAATCATAGATTTAATGCTCACAGCATCAGGTAAATCAGCCGATTTATAAAGCATGTCGACCAATTTCAAAGTTCCGTTTGCATCAAAATCCTGGTATCTTTCGTTTTCTAATGCGCTGATTTTTCCTTTCAACTTCACATCAGCATCTAATTTTCCAGTATAAGATTCTCCTTTGGCTAAAGGAATCACTTGTCCAAGCGTTGCTAAATTCACTTTGGCAAGAATTTTTGAATCTATAAACGGATCAACCATCGGACTCAACATTTTTAAGTTTGCGTCTAATTTATTTCCTGCAAACTCAGCGTGAAATTTCGAAACATCAACCGTCATTTTGTCCAAATTAGAACCACCAGCAAATTTTGAACCTGCATTGATGGCAATGTTGGTGATTTTTTGTGGTAAACTTGGATATTTAATAGATGCATTGTCAACATTGATTCCTGCGTCCCAACCTGGCATGTTTTTGTCGTCCATGATTCCTTTCACTTGAGCCTTCAATGCTAAATTGCCTTGTGTCACCATGCTTTCATATCCCGATTGATAAAATGCAGGAATTAGGGATAAGAAATCCTTGAAAGTTGCTTTGGAAGCATTTAACTTCAAATCCATGTTGTCTTTTTTGTCCAACATTTCGTAAAAACCGTCCACCGATAATTTCAATGCATTCAGTTCAAGTGTATTTTCTTTCAAAGTGAATTTAGATGAATTTTCTTTGAATTCCATCAATAAATTGGCAACCAAATTGGTTTTCACTTTGCTCAAATAAGTCAATCCATCCATGTTGAATGTTAAGGCATCCATCGTTGTATTCGTATTGAAATCAATCACGTCAGCAGTCAAATCACCTTCTCCTGTATGCGTCATGTTTTTCAATTCTGCAAACATATCACCAGCTTGATCGTCATATTTGATGTAAGCATTATTGATGGCGTATTCCTGTAAAGAAAGCTTGAAACTAGAAGGTTCTTTATCCTCAGGAGTTTGCAAAGAATCAGGTTTCATGATGTCATAATTGGCTTTACCATTATTTAAAACACGAACATCAAATTTAGGCTCTTCCATGGTGATTCCTTTGATTTCAACTTGGTCGCCACCTACGACGCTCCAGAAATCTACATGTGCATCCAATTGTTTAATGTCAACTAATTTTACACCTTTAAATTCATTTCTTCCAGTAACTGTAACACCTTCAAATTGAGCAGTCATATGAGGAAAAGTACTAATGAAAGTCAAATCAAAATCTTTGATTGCTACATCGGCCAAAAGCATTTTATTTACTTCTTTCAGCGCCAATTCTTTCAATTCATCCTTAAAGAAAATTGGAATTAATATCAAAGCGATGATTAATAATAAAAATGTGATTCCTGTCCATTTCAAAATTCTACGGAACAAACTTTTCTTCTTTTTCTCTTTTTTAGCCATCTTTTATGAATTACATGTTGAATTTTCTCGATATTTGTATTGATTGAAACAATGGTTTCTAAATACAATTTCTAAGTAAACGCTAAATTAATGGATTTCTTTCAAACATTCAGAATACAACTGTTAATAATCTTTATTTCCTCATCTGTTTTTGGTCAAATTGAGACAGGAAAAACAACTGGCTCTCCAGAGAAAAAAATTAAAAAGACGAAAAATAAAGAAATGCTCGTGGTACAAAAAATTCCTACATCTGCTTTTTATGTTGGAGGAAGTTTCGGATTGAGCTCGCGATTATTAATTGAAAATGAAGGTTTATTTGGAAAACCCTTGGGCGAAAGAGCGAATGAAAAATCGATTTTTACAGGAGGTGCAACCATTGGATTTAGAAATCAAATCAAACGCAATTGGTGGATTGATTTTGGCGCTTCATTGGCAAAAAATGGTGAGTCTTATGATTTTAAAAGCGCTGTAAATGATTCTAGTTATTCATACAAAACCAATTATTCCTATTTCGCAATTCCTATCAAATTACAATACATGACAGCAGGAAAAGTAAAATTTATCGCAGGACTGGGCGTTCAACCACAATTGTTTATGAGTTACAATCAAAAGATCAATTGGACTGATTCATTGAATGTTGGAAGCAATTCAAACGTTACAGACAACAAACAAATTAATTTCTTCACGATTGCTGCCATTGCCAATGTTGGTGTTTCATGGCAAATCAAACCAAGAGTTGCGTTCTATGTATTACCTGAAATCAGAATGCAATTGAACAATACATTTCAAAAACAATCGCCTTATATTCACAAAGGATTGTTTTATGGCATTCAAGCAGGATTTTCTTTTGGAATCAATTAACTTCCCCTGTTTCAGAATGATCATTGTAATCCGACAAAGATTGATCTGAATCGTAATAGAAAATCATCACTTGCGCAACATCGCGAAGAAAATCGATTTTCCCAACGTCAAAACGATTGATTTTAAGTCCAGTTCGCAATTCCAAATCTGCTTTCATGGCTTCATGGTGCTCTGGTTTGATTAAATCAATGCGTTCGTAAATGATTGTTTTTCTCGTTTCATGCTTCAACAACCACAAATATTCTAATCCAAAAGTGATTCCAATCAACGTGAAATTCATCAAAGCCATTTCGGCAATACTGATTTTATTAGATGCCAATGAATTGATTACACTGATCCCGATAATCATGAAAAGATAAGTCATTTCTTTGATTTCAATTGCATCCGTGCGGTAGCGAAGAATTCCAAAAATGGCAAACAAACCAAGTCCCATTCCTGTGTCAATGTCTAATTTTTTCAGTCCAAAACAGATCAAAAATGTAATTGTCCCAATCAAATAGTAAGTAAACAAGTAATCTTTGCGCTTCGTTTTTGGATAATAAAGCAAACGAATCAAAATGGTCATAGAAACCAAATTCACTCCCAAACGAAAAATCAAGGAATAAAAATCGTTGTTAAACCATTCAAATTCTAACAATTGTGCAGGTTCTACTGCGGCTTTTAAATTGAAAAACATACTAAGCAACATGGGCATTAATGGATTTAAGTTTTAATAATTTTTCTTTGAAACGATTGTATTTAATGTTCTTTTCATTGTATAATTCAATCGCACCAATACAGTATTTACTCAAGCGATATGGCCTGATGTGGTTTGTTTTCATCAGCTGATAAAACGGAGAATTTCTGGTCAATTTGCTTTGTTTCAATTCAGCAATGACCAAATTTTCAAATTTATGATGCGCTTCTTCCCAATGAAAATGAAGATTAAAATCGAGTGTCAAACGCTCTTCGTCGATATTGTTGACTAATGTTATTCGATTGAAAGAATTCCACAAATTGGGTTTCAAAACAGCATCTTTAGTCAAGTATTGATTTAAGAAAGTGACTTGCTGCTCGTCTAAATTTTCAGTAAAATCTGCAGTTTTTATTCTCTTTTTATCGGTTCTTCCTTTAATTTTATGTTTCAATTCTAGGAAAAACAAATCTGATTCCACGTATTTTCTGATACGAACTTTGAAACGATTGGTGCGTCCATTGTGGTGAGCTTTGTAGAAAGAAAAATCAACATCATCAAAATACAGACTCTGGTAATGAGGTGTTCTTGTGTCTTTTATTTCTAAAATACGATAGTCATTTGACAGTTCAGGTAAAAGCTCAACCAATTGATTTACGCTGAAAGCAAATTTAGTATCGATGCGATTCATCAATTTGACCCTGTCCATTTCCTCGAGGGTGATTGGGTTGAATTTTTGTACTAACGTTGCTATTTTGTCCATCGATTGTTAAACCAAAGTTAAGAAATTGTTACTGACTTCATACCTTTGAAGTTATTTTAACCGAATTCCTTTGGCTTTTGTTACATTTTTTCAAAAGAAATTCAAAAATAATTGCTTTTCCATTTTTAAAGCTTGCATGTATTTGGAAAATGAGGTCAACATGAGAATCAATAATCTGAATAAATAATTTAATTTTGTTCCATGAGAAAGAAAATCTTACTACTAGGTTCAGGCGAATTAGGAAAAGAATTTGCCATTGCAGCGCAAAGATTGGGTCAATATGTGATTGCTGTCGATAGTTATGAAAATGCTCCCGCGATGCAAGTTGCACATACTTTTGAAGTGATTGATATGCTAGATGGAGATGCATTGGACGCAATTGTTGCGAAACATAAGCCAGATTTGATCGTTCCAGAAATTGAAGCAATCCGAACAGAAAGATTTTTTGACTACGAAAAACAAGGAATTCAAGTTGTTCCAAGTGCAAAAGCTGCCAATTTTACCATGAATCGAAAAGCCATTCGTGATCTAGCAGCAATTGAAGTTGGTGTAAAAACAGCAAAATATAAATACGCAACTTCATTTGAAGAACTTTCGAAAGCTGTGGAATTCACGGGAATTCCTTGTGTTGTAAAACCGCTCATGTCAAGTTCTGGAAAGGGACAATCAGTAATCAAAAGTACCGAGGATATTGAAAAAGCGTGGAAATATGCACTTGAAGGATCTCGTGGTGATTTGCAAGAAGTTATCGTAGAAGGTTTCATCGATTTTGATTATGAAATCACTTTATTGACAGTAACACAAAAAAATGGACCAACACTTTTTTGTCCTCCAATTGGTCACAGACAAGAGCGCGGTGATTACCAAGAAAGTTGGCAACCAATGACAATGAATCCTTCGCATTTGGCTGAAGCTCAAAAAATGGCTGGAGATGTTACCAAAGCGCTTGGTGGCGCTGGAATTTGGGGAGTAGAGTTTTTTATCACGAAAGATGGAGCTGTATTTTCCGAACTTTCACCTCGTCCTCACGATACCGGAATGGTTACACTTGCGGGAACACAAAACTTCAACGAATTTGAACTGCATGCGAGGGCTATTTTAGGAATTCCTATTCCTGAAGTACAATTGCTTAGAAATGGTGCAAGTGCGGTTGTTTTGGCTACTGAATCATCTGTAAATGAACCCATTTTTTCAGGAATTGAAGAAGCAGCTTTAGAGCCAAATAGTGATTTTAAAATTTTTGGAAAACCTTTCACGCGACCATTTCGACGCATGGCTGTAACGCTCACGTATGGAGAACAGAAAGTAGAAGAATTGGTGGTGAATGCACAAAGA